>CAYJPS010000045.1:0-16542 GCA_964372135.1 uncultured Treponemataceae bacterium
GAGCGAGATGTAAAAGCACTTAAAAAAGTGGTAGAAAATGTAAATGCAAAAGAGGAGTGGGCATCTTCGCTTTCAAAAGAAGATTTCCCCGCTCAAACAGCAGTGTTTAAAGATAGACTCTCAAAAGGTGAAACGCTTGACGATATTTTGCCAGAAGCATTTGCTTTAGCTAGAGAAGCTGCTAAACGCGTGTTAGGCGAAAGAGCTTATGATGTGCAAGTTATGGGTTCCCTAGTCTTGAATAGCGGAAGCATAGTTGAAATGAAAACAGGTGAAGGTAAAACTCTTATGAGTGTTGCAGCTGCCTATTTAAACAGCTTAAAAGGTGAGGGTGTTCACATTGTTACCGTAAATGATTACCTTGCTAAGCGGGATGCTGACTGGATGAGACCTGTATATACGTACCTTGGCATAAGCGTAGGTTCGATTATTTCTGGATTGGATAATGCTGCTAGAAAACTAGCATATAACTGTGATATTACGTATGGTACTAACAATGAGTTAGGATTTGATTATCTTCGAGACAATATGCAAATATCACTTGAAAGCAAAGTACAACGTGGTTTTGCTTTTGGTATTGTAGATGAAATTGACTCAATTTTGATTGACGAGGCAAGAACCCCCCTAATCATTTCTGGACAAGGTGAGGATGATACAGCAAAGTTTTATGAGGTAAATAAGTTTGTTGGTCATTTTGAAGAAGTTCAAAAAAATCCAGACACCGATATGTATCCAGACGAAGCACAGGGACAAGAAGTAATAGGCGATTATAAGCTTGATGAAAAAAATAAACGCGTTTCATTTACTGATAGCGGTATGCTAAAAATAGAGCATATTTTACAAAAAAACAATCTAATTACAGGAAGCGTTTTCGACTCAAACAATTTTGAATATGTGCACTATTTTACGCAAGCCTTAAGCGCCCATAAACTATATCATAATGATGTTGAGTATGTTGTTAAAGACGGAAGAGTACAGATTGTAGATCAATTTACTGGCCGTATTTTACATGGACGCCAATATGGTGCAGGACTACATCAAGCAATTGAAGCAAAAGAACGAATCAAAATTGCACAAAGAACTCGAACTATCGCCACAGTAACATTTCAGAATTATTTTAGAATGTATAAAAAACTTTCTGGTATGACAGGAACCGCAGATACTGAGGCCGTAGAGTTTAACAAAATATATAATCTTGATGTTGTGGTTATTCCAACAAATAGACCTGTTGCCCGTATTGATGAACAAGACGAAGTGTACTTGAACGAGGAAGAAAAATGGAATGCTATTTGTAATGAAATAAAAGTAGTGCATGAACACGGACAACCAGTGCTTGTCGGTACCGTTTCTATAGAAAAGTCAGAATTACTCAGTGCTCTTTTAACAAAACGTGGAATACGCCACGAAGTTCTTAATGCTAAGAATCATGCTCGAGAAGCGCTTATTATTGCAGAAGCTGGTAGTAAGGGTGCCGTAACTATTGCAACAAATATGGCAGGGCGAGGTACCGATATTAAACTTGGTGGAAACCCTGAATATAGAGCGCTTAAAAAAGTTGGAACAGAAGTAAGCGAAGAGCAATTAAAGATTGCTGTTGAAAAAGAAAAAGAGCTATGGCAAAAAGATTACGAAGAAGTAAAAACGCTTGGAGGTCTTTATGTTATAGGTACAGAGAGACACGAAAGCCGTCGCGTAGATAATCAGCTTCGTGGACGTTCTGGACGTCAAGGCGACCCTGGTAGAAGTAAGTTTTATATTTCTATGGATGACTCGCTTATGAGGCTTTTTGGTGGCGAAAAAATGAAAGCTCTAATGAGCAGAATAGGAATGGGCGATGGCGAGCCAATTTTCCATCCTTGGCTTACAAAAAACATTGAAAAGGCACAAAAACGTGTAGAAACTCGAAACTTTGAAATACGTAAAAATCTTCTCGACTATGACAATGTATTAAATGAACAACGTTCGTTTATCTACAATCAAAGAGATGCAATTTTAGAGGATAATAATTTAATTGACAGAATTATTACAACTGCAAGCGAAATTGTAGAAGATTTAGCTGCTGACTATGTACGAGATGCTAAGCAAGACAAAGAAGGCGCTTATTCAACTCTTTCAGAAGAAATGAAGCGACACTTTGGATATACTCTCTCTCAGGAAGATTTTGATACAAGTGATGTACAAAACTCTTTAAATGCTATTCTTAAAAAACATTTAGACGAAAAAGAAGCCATAGCAGGTAAGCCTTACATAAACATGTTTATACGCTATCATTATGTTCAACAAATCGACAATAAGTGGCTTGACCATCTTGAATCGCTTGAAGCATTACGAGAAGCAGTAAGTTTACGCTCGTATGGTTCAAAAAATCCATTGACTGAATATAAAATTGATGGATTTAACATTTTTTATGATATGCTAGATGCAATTCGCACTGGTATTGCACAAATTGTATTTAAGGTACGATTTAAGGATGCAAACGGTGAAGATTTACAAGCAAAAGGTAGAACAATAAGTATGAATGCACAACATGGTAGTTCGAGTGCATTTGATCTTGCAAAAGCTTCTCCTATGGCATCTAAACGCCAAGCAGAAAATGTTACGGTAACTAGAAATGTTCCAAAGGTTGGCCGAAACGAACCATGCCCTTGCGGTAGTGGTAAGAAATATAAACAATGCTGCGGCAGAGGGTGATGTATGATAAGTATCTATTTTTTCGCTCTTCTTGACATTCTATAGAAAACTTGTTATAGTTATTTTAAGTTTATTAGATAAAAGCAATTTGCAAATATTTTGTAAAGTAGCTTTATGGAGGTTTTGTGAAAAAACTTAGTTTTTTATTAGTGGTAGTATTTGCATTAATGCTATTAATGGGTTGTTTAACAACAGATGCCGCAGTTGAAGTTGAAGAAAGTAATGATTCAATGGAAGAGATTGTAAATCATCAAGCAAAGGCATTTGGATCTGATATTCCAAGTTGGTTGCAAACTATTGTAAGTGGATCATTAAGTGGTTTAAATGATCAATATGAAGGTTATAATGTATTTTATAACTCTAGCCGAGGTGACGATCTTGACGCATTAAAATACTGGGCAGCATTGGATGTAAATGCAGAAGTTTCATCAGCATTAAGCACATCTTTTAACAGCCAAGTGGCAGCAGTTACAAATGCTACTGAAGATGAAGTTCAACGAGTTGGTGATTCATTAACAGCTATTTCTTCAAAAGCAACATTTAATAATTTACGTAAAGAAGGTGAGTATTGGTTGCTATGGGAAGATACTGATGGAGTTAGAACATATGAATACTATGTATTATATACAATTCCTGATGTAGATTGGAATAACGCACTTAACAGAATTCTTGAAGAATTAGATGAAGAAGATCGAGTGATTGCAACTCCTGTATACGAAAAAATCAAAGAAGCAGGATTATACGAATAAGTATAAGTTTAGAAAAAAAGAAGCTGTCTATATAGTTCCTAAAACGGATGCTATTAGACAGCTTTTTTTTATATTTTTTCTTGTTGTCTGCTCATAATCACAACTCAAATCTAGCTGTGAAACCCACACCAAAATTCTTTTGTGCTATATCATACGTTGGAAGGATACTTAATCCAATGCCATGTTCTTTTTCCAAGTTTGATATTTTATAGCCTAGATATAAATCAGATAATCCAGTTAAAACTAAAGTAGTCCATCCTAGGGTCTCAAATGGTGGTACATTTTCAATTAATGATTTATCTTCAGGTACTACAATAATAGCTGCTATTAGAAGTCCTCCTGCAAGTGTATAACCAGTAATTCTTGTTGCCTTTCGTATAGTAAGTAACTGAGCATGTTGTTCTTGTGGTGTTTTTGGTACAATTGCACTTTCTGGAACAACTCGTTTTTTTGGTGTATATCTAATATTGAGTTCTTTTTCAAGTTCATCTCGATTGGTATCAAGTTTGTTAAGATCTGCATTTAATAAAGAAAAAATTTCTGTGCGTGCGTCTTCATTAATAAGTATTTGGTTTCGCAAGTTAGTGATGAGTGGAATTGATAAATTCGACATAATTTCACCAGTGTTTACATCTAAAATTTTTATATCAACAATATAGTAATCAGTAACAACATCAATACTGCCTGTTAATAAGTATGAAGTAGCTGCTCGTGTACCATCTCTAATTGTCACATTTTCGGTAAGTCCGGAGCTTTGATATTGAGCTTCTTCTCCAATCTTATCTACTGTAACACCTCTACCTAAAACAGTATACCCGCCATCTACAAAATTATTTATAAACAAACTCGCTATTGCGTCGCCATAATTAGAGTCGGGGATAGCATTTCCTGTGAATGGGACTGACGCAATTGTTTTGATTAAGAGATCATCTTCAAGAATGCTTTGAAAACTTTCAATTTGATTATCTAATTCTCTCGCAATTAGTCTTGAAACGCTAGTATTTCTAAGTTCATTTAAAGAAGAAGCTATGTGAGTAACTGAAGCAACAATTTCACCCGTAGCTACATTAATTAGTTGAGCCTTTACAAGATACACACCTTCATAGTAAACTGCAGATCCACTTAAAATATAATCTGCTGTAACTTGTTGCCCAAACATCGCAGCTTGTTCTTGAGTCATGCCTGAAGCTTGAAAATCGATTTCATTTAATATTGTCTGAACAACCTTCTCATCACGCGCAAGAAAAGTATATGCATCTGCATTTATGGAAATTAAACCTTCAATTATTGAATCAGCTATAGATCTACTATAATTATCCTTTTCACTCTGAGGTATCTCTCTTGAATTATCAACTATCAAGAAAGGAAATGTTGCAACTTTCTTTTTTTCTGTATTTGCATAACAAACAGAAATTATTATAAGTAAAATAATTACAAAAAAATATTTTTTCACACTGTATCCTTTTTTTAGAATTATAACATAAAACTTACTTTTGCACCTATATCAAAAGTTAAGCTATTCACTGTCTGATTAGGCTCAATACTTAAGTTGAGCTTTGCGTTAAATCTAGAATCTAATTCTTCTTCAATAGTATTTATTTGATTTAAAAATGCAATATCTGCAATGGCTGTTATTAGAATTATACCTGTTCCTGTAGATAAAGCTACTATACTTGCTGTTTTGTTTTTATATGTATCAATATTATACCATGCATCGTCTGGTGTTGATGCAGGTAGAGGATACAAAAGGCCTCCAGCAATAGTGGTTATACCTCCCACTATATAAGTAAAAGCAGTACCTGAACGCAATGAATCAATCGACTCTGCTTTTTGAATTAATTCATTTTTTGAGAGTATCGAATATTGATTATTGCTTTGAGCTGAATATGATTGAGAATCATTTGATGCAACATAGGTAGCTGCGCTTGCACTATCTTTTAGCAATTTTTCTAATTTCTGTCTATCAGCTTCATTATTGTTGAGATTAGTATCGAGTAATGTAAAAATTTCATTTCTAACACTATCGTTGACTATTACTTGATTGCGTAGGTTATTTAGGCGAGTTAGTGTTAGGTTAGCAATTATTTCGCCAGAATTAACTTCAAGAATTTTTACATTACAAATATACTCTTTATCAGTATAATCTATACTTCCTGTCAAAATATATGAAGTAGCAGACCTGCTTTCATCTTGGAGTGTATTACTTTCTGTAAATCCAGAACTTTGATATATTCCTTCTGCTGTAATGTTATCAACCGTAATACCACGACCAAGTACTACATATCCAGCTTCAACAAAATCATTTATAAATAAACTAGCAATCGCATCACCTTGTGATTCAAGTTCAATGATATTACCGGAAAAGGGGAGTGTAGCAATAGTATTATAGCTTTTTTCCTTTTCTATCATACTATTTTTGTTTTCGATTTGTTTGTGTAATTCTTTGCTTATACTTATTGCAAGGTTTTCATCTCTTAAAGATTCAAGCGTATAGATAGGTCTTGTAGCTGTTGCTGAAATTTCCCCAGTGAATACATCAACAAGCTGTGCTTTTACAAGGTAGAGATCT
This sequence comes from uncultured Treponemataceae bacterium, assembly GCA_964372135.1. Lineage (GTDB taxonomy): Bacteria > Spirochaetota > Spirochaetia > Treponematales > Treponemataceae > CAYJFX01. The sequence goes on from CAYJPS010000045.1 coordinate 6,010, forward strand.
TCAAAAATAACAACTGAGCCATTTAATACATAATCTGCTGTAGACTGCTTTCCAAATTCTGCAGCTTGTGCTGTTGAAATCCCAGATGTTTGAAAGTTAATTTCTTTTGACATTTCATTGACTGCTTGTTCATCACGAGCAAGGAAAACATAATCAGATTCTCCTTCTTCTTCCAAGTGTTGAGTAAGTAAGTCAGTTATTAATGTTTCATATGAATTTAATGTACTAGTGCTTGCATCCGAGTAAGGATCTACAACTGCAAAACCGAAAGCAGACACTTTTTTAGTAACATTTTTTTCATTTTCTTTATCGTTTAAAGTTTTGTTAAGAGTATTAAATATTTTTTTTCTTTCTTTTTCATTTTCTAATATTTCAGTTCTTAAATCTTTTACTTCTGGTAGTGTAATGTTGGCAACAATTTCGCCCGTATTTACGTCTAAAATCTTAAAATTAACGGTATATTTATGTAACAAGATATCTATATTTCCTGTTAGTAAATACGATGTATCAGCGTTGGGGTCAAAACTAACTTTAGATTCATTTACACTTTCATTATTGTTACGATTGTTTAATACTTCTTCTACTGTTACCCCTCTTCCTAAAACCGCAAAGCCACCATTAACAAAGTCATTAATTATTAAACTTGCTACTGCATCCCCAGTATGTGTATTATCAATTGCTGTCCCTGTAAATGGTACCGAAGCTATAGCTTGAATTTTTTCACCTTTTTCTACTAGTTTATCTAAGTTCTTAACCTGATCATTGATTTCTTTAGCAATATCCTTCGCAATATCGGACGTAACAATATCTGCAAAAGTAACTGAACTAACAGTGGAAGAAGCAATTATTTCGCCAGAAAAAACATCAATTAATTGTGCTTTTACTAAGTATAAATTTTGGATATTTACAATAGAACCTGTTAATACATAGTCGGCCGCTGTTTGTCTTCCAAATATCGAAGTTTGTTCTAAATTAAACTCTTCAGTTTGTGTATCTTCTTCGTTGAATAATTGTTTAAATATATCTTCATCTCGTACTAGAAATGAATATGCATTTCTATTTAATGATATTAAATTTTCAACAATCAAATTTGCAATTGTATCTGCATTTTTATCTTTTATTTCATCTGAAATAGTACTTGACTCATCTGTAACTGAAAATTTAAAAGTTACAATTTTTTTTGCATCATAAGATTCTTGAGAACCTGATGCAGAGCAAATTGTAAGTCCAACTACAGCCAAAATAGCAATTATTATATATTTTTTCACATGTTCCTCCAAATAATACTGTGTTAAAAAGTAAAAAGTTTGATTGTCTATAATTTTAACTTTATTGATGTATTTATGCCATAGGCAATGCGGTTTTCATTTTCCTTTAAATCTACATCAAAACCAACGTTTAATTTTGCCATTTCATTAAGTTCAGTATCTATTCTGATAATATTCGATAGTAAAATAATATCAATTATGGCTGCGGTCGCAACTACGGCAACACCAATACCTAAACCACGAAAGCTACTTTCAAGATTATCTTGAGATCCTTGTATATTTAATAAAGGTATAGAAAGTTCACTCCCATTAAGAATCGAATCAGTTGCGAAATATAATGTTGTTATTCCGCCACCGATATACCCAAGATATCTTACTGCAGTTCTTCCTTTTTGTAAGTTCTCTTGTGATTTTAAAAGATCTTTTTGAGAAATTATTTCAACGTTTTTTTGGTTTTTTGCTACTGTTTCTACTGGTTTAAAGTTAGATGTTTTTTCTAATAAACTGTCTATTTTCTCTCGATCTGTTTTACGCTTATGAAAACTATCATCAATATAATTATATATCTCTTTTCTAATTTCATTATTTAATACTATTTGATTTTTAATACTTGAAATATTATTTAATGTCAATAAACAAATCAATTCGCTAGTATTTACATTTACAACCTTTAGAGAAATACTAAGACCTCTATCAATTTCATCTACTTCGCCTGTTAGTAAATATGTTGTTGCTTCTCTCTGTCCGTATTCAATACCACCTTCTGTTTGGGTTAATCCTTCTGCTTGGTAGCTACCTTCATCAAGAATTCTATTTACTGTTGCTTCTCGTCCTAGCACAGTATATTTTCCATTTATTAGTTCTGTAACAAATAAGCTCGAATATACATCTCCTGTTGCACTTGAATTAATGCTAGAACCTGTAAAAGGATTTATAGCAATAGCAATTGTTTCTTCTTCTTTCATTAATATTGAATTATATATATTTACTTGATTATTTAGTGTTTTGGCTAAACTTTTTGCTACTTCAATATCAGTTGTAGCAACGAGTGAGTCCGTAGATACCGTTGCTGACGCAACTATGACTGCAGTATCTACATGTATTAATTGTGCTTTTACGAGATAAGAATTTTCAACGTATACAACTGATCCACTTAATACGTATTCTGCTGTACTTTGAAGTCCGTAATCTGCAACCTGTTCTTTGGTGATGCCGGACGCTTGAAAATCAATTTCACCTAACAAGTTAGCAACAATTTTTTCATTTCTTTCTAAAAACATGTATTCATCAATATTTTCATTGAGCATGTTTTCTACAACTGCATCCGCAATAGTATTAGCGTATAAATCTAAGTCTACAGCGTTTTGATTTTCTGGAATATTCTCCATAGTAAATTTAAATGATGCTACTCTTTTTTTATCTTCTTGAGATGCAAACATTGAGAAAATCAAATTTAGAAAGATAACAATCAACACTACTTTTTTCATAACACTTCCTTCTTGTATATACTACAATAAATTAAAGGCTTATTTTTAATGAAGTACTTACATTCATACTAAATCCATTGTAATTAAAAACTGGATCAAAACCTAAGCTTATATTAATATTATTTTTTCTGCCTTTTTCTTTTTCAATAGTCTCTATAGATTGAGATAAGACAAAATCTGGGATGCCAGTTATGAGAGCAATACCTAATCCTACTCCCATAGGAATAAATCCATCTGAGAGGTTCGTTCGTTCTGGAGTTGTAAGTTTACTTAATCCATTTAAAAATACAATTCCTCCTGTAGCATATCCAACCACTCTGATAATCGAACGATTTCGTCTTAACTCTACTTCTTTATCTTGTAGTTGTGCATATGACATAGAGGTATACCTTTCTCTTTCTACAATATTTTCTATTAAATTAGTTTGCATTATTGAATTTTCAAAAACATCTATATTTCTTTTTAATAGCTTGTCTAATTTAGTTCTATCGCTTGGTATGCCAGTAAGAATACTATTTAACACGATATATATTTCATTTAAAACTTTTTCATTTGTAAGTATTTGATTCTTGATGTTTGCAACTTCTTGTAAGGTTAGCGTAGCGATGATTTCTCCTGTAGTTACATCGAGAATTTTGAAATTTATGATATACATGTTTAGAAATCCATCAATAGTTCCAGTAAGAACATATTCTGTTGAAGTAGATTTATTTACTTGAAAAGAATTTTGGTTTGGGGTAATGCTTTCATTTTGAATTTCATTAATTGTTTTACCACTTCCTAATACAACATATCCTGCATCAACAAAATTGTTAATTAATAAGCTTGAAATCACATCTCCGGTTGCAGCATTAGCAATTGCATTACCATTGAAAGGGATAGTAGCTATCGCATTAAAATCTACATTTTGAGCAAGTAGAGTATTTAAGTTTGTAACTTGTGAATTTAAGTCGTGAGCAAGCAAGCTTGCAACTTCTTCTTCTCTGGTTTCTTCTAAAGATGATAGGGTAGTTGTAGACGAAGCAATTATTTCACTCGTAGAAACATTTACTAATTGTGCTTTCGCTAAATATATATCGTCATAGTAAACAACAGAGCCTGTTAATACATAGTCTGCTGTGCTATATTTTCCAAAATCAGTAGCCTGATTAATAGTCATACCGGTGGTATTAAAATCGGTAGCATGAATTAATTCATTGACGACATTTTCATCCCGTGCAAGAAAAGAATATTCATTTGAGTTAATGCTATTCATTTCTTGGATTATCATATCTGCAAGGACTTCTCCATATATTTTTTGTTCCTGATCATTACTTCTGTTGATTGGTTCAACAACGGCAAATCTAAATGTTGCAATTTCTTTTGTGTCATCGCTTTTTTTCTGAAGTAGTCCCGTATTAAGTGTATTAAAAATTTCGATTCGTTTTTCTTTATTTGTAAGAATTTCTTTTTCTAAATTTTTTATTTCGGGTAGTATCAATGATGCAAGAATTTCTCCTGTATCAACATCTAAAATCATTAAAGAAAATATATACGATTCATCAATGTTTTCGACAGTTCCAGATAATAAATATGACGTTGAAGTAGTTGTTTCACTTTGGGATGCAGCATTTTCAGTATAGCCAGAATCTTGGTGTCTTCTTTCATCAAAAATTCTATCAACGGTCACGCCTCTACCTGATACTGCGTACCCAGCATTTACAAAGTCATTTATAAATAAGCTTGCAAAAGCATCCCCTGTCGTTTCATTTTTAATTGCATTTCCTGTAAAAGGTATTGTAGCTATTGCATTAAAAACAGCATTTTCTGCAATTAGTGTATTTAACTTTTGCACTTGTGCATTTAGTTCTTTTGCTATTTGTAATGTAACACCGTTTTCATCTAACTCCATCACTTCATCAAGTTTTTCTATCGTTGCAGTAGAAGAAGCAATAATTTCACCGTTTGAAACAGAAACAAGCTGTGCTTTAATCAAGTAAACACCTTCATAAAATACTATAGAACCGCTTAAAACATAATCTGCAGTTGTTTGCCGTCCAAATTCTGCTGCCTGTTCAATTGTCATTCCAGATGATTGAAAGTCTATTTCAGTAAGTAATTCCTGCACAGTACTCTCATCACGTGTTAGAAAAACGAATTCTTCACGGTTTTCTCGTCTTAAAAATTCTACAATTGAATTTGCGACAGTATTACCATAATACTCTTGTAATTCTTCAGATATTTCAATTTCTGGGTCATAAACCGTAAATTGAAATGCAGCTATTTTTTTTTGGGTATTATCTGCACTGTAAATAGCAAGTGGTATAAAAAATAAAAATACAAAAATTAAGATTTTTTTCATATTATTTCCTTGTAAATTGTAATCTGTAAAATATGAACATAGTAACTACTTTGTTGTAAAAAATACTTACCAGAATTGCTGTGTATTTTCTGATAACCCAATAATCAATATATATTTTCTTGGTAAACTCATTGTATATTTATCACAAAACGTACAATGAGATTGAAATCATTTCTGTAGAAATTATTGTACCAAGGTATTTAAAAAGTCAGCAAAACTCTCTTTCAAAGATAGTATCTCTTTTTCATTGTTTCCTGATGATAAGTCTCTAGTAAAATTTCTCTGAAAAGTTTGTAGCGCTGCATCATAATCCTTTCCGCCTTCTTTTCCTTGGTATGAAAATACTGCTAAAACACTATTATTTGCATCCATAAATTCAATATTGCTAATGTATTCCAATAGATAAACACCATATGGTGTTTGGTTTCCAGAGTAATTAATTGTTTCAGTAAAGGTATACATTGGATCAGTGTTGTTTATTCTCATGCCAAAAGAAGCAATAGATTCCTCTATTACAGCTTTTGCTGTTCCTTCACTTTCAGTTGTTACGCCGAAGGTTATCTTTCGTGCAACGCTTTTCGATTGAGCTCTAATGCTTGTTGCGTTATGATTTGTTTTTAGTGCATTGCTGCGCGAAGTTGATTGATTTAATATATTGTATTGGTTAAGTAGGGCTTCATTTTCTTCTGCCAAGATTGCTGCAATATTTAAAAAAGAAAACTTATATAACAAATCTTCTTCAAAATCTGCAATGTCGAGATATGTGTCAATGAGTCCAATATTTTCTTCAAATAAATCTTCTAGTATTTTAGAAGTTTCCTCACTTGGTATTATTGCTACTGCATAGAATTTTTCTTTTTTTGTGTCTTCCCAAACTTCATCGATTGAAACATTTATCAAATTATGCGATGAACTTATATTAATGTCTTGGGTTGCACTTCTATTAACATTATTGTTTTCTCTTCGTATTTGTGCTTGGTCATCAGAATTGATAGTAATTCCAAAAATTCTCGAAAGATTAGAAATAGCATTTATTTCTGCTTCGTTACGCGAACTACCTTCGCCCACAGCTGCAACATACTCTTCTTTTGGATAATCTTTATATAAAGAGTTTAACCAGCTAGGATCTCTTGCATATAGACCAAAACAAAGACAACATAAAAATAACATTAATAGTTTTCTCATATAAATACCTTTAGCTTCTAATTTATATGAGATAATATCATATTGATGTATTAATTGCAAGGGTAGCAGAAATTGATGCACATTGAGCTATATGAAGAGCATGCTATAATTTTTATTTTTTGTGTAATTTCTACCATTAAGCTCTATTTACAAGCGGCATACAAATTTATTCTTTACTTGACATGAACTATGCTTAGGTATATATTTTAATTATAGATATTATTTTACATCATAAAAATTCACAGGAGAATAAATGTATGACATTAGCAGAAGCTTCAATTATGAATGATAGTAACGAATTAAAAAAGCTGTTAACACAGGGAACTAACGTAAATACACAAACTAGCCATGGACACACGGCACTTATGCGTGCTGTTAGAAAAGGCAATGTTGAGATTGTGAAGATATTATTAGACAATGACGCAGATGTAAATATACAAGATAATGATGGCTGCACTGCACTTATGCGTGCAGTTTTTTTTAATAATGTTCAGATTGTAACGCTATTATTGGAGAGAGGAGCAGATGTAAACATTCAGGACAGGGATGCTCTACCAGCTCTTATGATTGTTCTTGGTAAGGATACATTTGATAATAATAGTGCAGAGATAGTAAAGCTCTTATTAGGCAATGGCGTAGATGTAAACTTTCAAGATACAGATGGTAGGACTGCACTTATGGCTGTTGCTAATATGGAGGTGCATGATACCAATAGTATTGAGATACTAAAATTATTATTAAATAACGGTGCAGATGTAAACTTTAAGGATAGTGAGAGTAATACAGCACTACATTATGCTGTTCAAAAAGACAATACGGATATAATAACGTTATTATTAAACAGTGGAGCAGATGTAAATGCAATAAATAGTGATGGTTATAATGTGCTTATGTGGGTAGTCTGTAAAAGTAATATTGATATAATAAAGTTATTAATAAAACACGGAGCAGATATCCACACACAGGATGAAAATGGATGGACTGCACTCTGGCATGCTTGCATGTCCAGTGAGACTCCTATAGAAAATATACAGTTATTATTAGATCTTGGATCGGATGTAAATCTCTACAATGGTTGGTCTGTATTAATGCTGGCAATTAATTGGGGCGCGTTTCAAGCTGCAAAAGTCTTATTGGAATATGGAGTAGATGAAAATTTAAGTGATACTGATGGAAAAACAGCTCTTATGTGTGCTTGTGAAGCTGGCTACATGGAAGGGGCAAGCGAAATTGTACAGTTATTGTTAGATAAAAAAGTAGACGTAAACATACAAGATAAAAGTGGGGAAACCGCCCTTATTGTTGCTGTAAGCTTTGGGTTTTTAGATGGGGTAAAACTTTTGCTAGAACATGGAGCAGATATACATATAAGGGATTGTGATAACAAGACGGCATTTGAGCATGCCAAGGAAAAAGAGACCGGCGATGATTGCAAAAAAATACTTAGTCTTTTGCAAGAATATGGTGCAGAAACAGTTTAATTAATAATAAACCACACACACCAAGATAATACATGTATAAATGAAACAAAAAAGGAACTTAGCATGAATGAAAGCTTGTGGAAACAGTTAAAAAAATTATTAAAAGATGATGATTTTACCGTAACAAAAAGATTAGTGGATGATATGCATGACATTAATGCACAGGATAGCGATGGTAACACAGTTTTGCACCTTGCTTTACAAATGGTAGGAATGGACATTATTAACCTCGTGCTTTCAAAAAAGCCTAACGTAAATGTGCAAAATGATACAGGTAATACCGCTCTTTTAGAGTTGTTTTCTTCTGAAAAATGTACCGATATACAGTCAACTTTGAATACTTTATTAGCTTTAGGTGCAGATACAAATCATAAAAATAATGCAGGAGACAGCGCGCTTTCGTATGCTCTTAGAAATTGTTACCCAAAGGCTGCACAAACATTGTTAGAAAATGGAGCTACTTTCAATTACAATGAGTTAAGCTCTGGTGAAAGTTTACTTATTGCAATTTTACTGCAAGATAGGGCAACGATTAAAGAGCTTCTTTTAAAAGAAAGCAATGTTTTACAAAATGGCCTTGGAGAATATGCCTTAAGTTTTGCCGTTTTTAAAGAAACTAACACAGAACTTATTGAACTTCTTCTGAGTCACAATGCTAAAATTAATCACACAAAAAATAATAACCATCTTCCTCCTTTGCATGCAGCGGCATTACTTGGAAAAAAAGACATAATTGAGTTATTACTAGACACAGGTGCATATATAGATTTTTATGGAAATGGAAAAACAGCGCTGATGTTTGCTATAGAAAATGGGGTTACTGATGTAGTTGATTATTTACTCGCTAAAGGGGCAAACCCAACCGCACTTTGGAGTGAAACAATGTTATGTCTAAAAACTATAATTGATATAGCCAAAGATAATAACAGAAACGAGATACTTTCTTATTTTGAAACACTGGCAAAAAAAGATATAACTTTTGCAGTTTTTATGGGGAATGTTGGTGCAGTTAAGACTCTTATAGAAAATGGGATGGATGTAAACGCTCTTAATCTAGACGGTGACACACTCTTACATGTATTACATTATTGTCAAAGTATGGATAGTGTGCTAAGGGTTTCGATTGCAGAATTATTTTTGAAGGCAGGATTCGACCTTACTGCAAGGTACAATAACACTAAGGAGAATACCATTTTACATCATGCAATAAGCTGGAATAATACAGATTTAGTAGAACTGTACTTGCGCTATGGAGCCGATATAGAGGCACAAAATTCGAATGGAGACACGGCATTACTATGTGCATTGAATTATAGTTTGCCAGGTCGTATATACAACGATATGATAATATTGCTGTTAAAGCATAAGGCAAATATTCATGTTCGAACATCATATAGTAATGAAAGTCCCCTATCAGATTATTTAAATAAAATGGGGATTAATGATGAAATCAATCTTGAGGTTTTACAACTCTTTTTAGCAGCGGGAACTGATGTGTTTGAATTATCGATTGGTATACATGACAGGTTTGGTACTTCAATTCTTCGTAAGCTAATTAGTGCAGATGAGTTTGGAGACGGTAATCTTGTTTATTCAAAATTACTTTTGCAGGTAGGTTTTGATGTACATGCAAAGGATTACAAGGGAGAGAATGTATTGTTTGCATGTAAAAAAATCGAAACTTTACAACTCTTTATTGAACATGGCGCAGATATTCATACAAAAAATACTGCAAATCAAACTCTGTTGTATAATTGCAACTATAATGCTTTTCGTTCATTTTTATTAGAACAAAAACTTGATATTAATGCAAAAGATTCAGGGGGCTACACTCCCTTGATGCACTTTATGTATACAAGAGAGGAGTTTTATTTAGAAGATGAGGCCCAGTTTTTTGTAGACAATGGAGCTAAGGTAAACGAACAAAGTAATGATGGCTATACGGCTTTGCATTTAGCAGTAATGAGAGGCGACCATCGTGGAGTGGAGTTTTTATTAAACAATGAGGCAGATGTAAACCTTAAAAACAATGAAGGAAAAACAGCTTTACATTTAGCAACAAAATGGAAGTCTACAAAAATTATTGAGCTTTTAGTGGAACATAATGCAGACATTAATGCTACAGACAACGACGGAAATACTCCTTTGCATCTTGCAACAATAGAAAGCTTTACATTAATGGGAAGGGTCAGTAATGTAGCTGGTGTAAAAAAATTAATTGTGAATAATGCAAATATACATGCAATAAATAATAATGGTGAATCTGTAAGCATGTATATACAATCTTACAACGTTTTAGATGTATTTTTGGAAGCAGGTATGCGTCTTACCGATACACTACCAACAGGAGATAGCCTTTTGCGCCGTGCATTGGTCTGTAATAATAGCTCTTTTGTAGAAGAATTATTAGAAAATGGTTTTGATTATGCAAACGAAGACAGTGATGTGCATCTTGCTTTAGCAGTTAAAGAAAATAACATAGCACAAGTGGAAACCCTCTTAGAAAAAGAGCCAGATCTTCTTACAAGAGGCTTGGGAAAGATAGCTCTACCGCTAGCGCTAAATAATTATATACCACTAGCGCTAGATAATGAAAATTTTTCATTGGCTTTGATCCTACTCAAGTATGATGTAGACCCTAATAGTTGGTGGAATTACCAATATATGAGTCCTCTCGATATTGCATTAGGCTTCTGGGATTTTGGAAAAGAGCAAGAAAAAATTCTTGAGTTATTGCTTGAAAAGGGAGGCGATATATACCGTGAAGATGA
>CAYJPS010000046.1:0-16522 GCA_964372135.1 uncultured Treponemataceae bacterium
TCAAGTGATGAATATTTTTGGTATAAAATGAGAATTACGATACGAACTGAAGATGAAAATTCAGATATTAAAGCCTTTTTAACAATAGAAGAAATACATGATGAAAAAGAAGAAGTTCTTTTACTTAGACATATGGCCGATAGAGATCACTTGACGGGGGCATATAATAAAAATGCATTTGCGTCAAAAGTAAACGAATATTTAAAATCAAGTGGACAAGGCGTTTTGTATATGTTTGACCTTGATAATTTTAAAGGCATAAACGATAATATGGGCCATTCGACAGGTGATGCCGTTCTGAGAGAAGTCTACAAAAAAATATCTTCGTTGTTTAGATCTCATGATATAATTGGGCGTATAGGTGGCGATGAATTTGTGGTATTTTTAGAAGGTAGCACTGAAAAAGAAATAATTGAAGAAAAGGCTCAAAAGATGTGCGTTGAAATTAGAAAAACATATAGGGGTGAGAACAAAGTAAAAGTTACTATTTCTTGTAGTATTGGTATCTCTCAATCTCCCAAAGATGGAACAGACTTTAAGACATTATTTGATGTAGCTGATATTGCAATGTATGCTTCAAAAAATAAGGGAAAAAATACTTTTACAATATATGATGAAACGCTTGCTAGCGAATTTGCACCACAAGAGCGTGAAGCGTATATGAGAAAATATCGAAACGAGAATAGCATAGAAAGTAATTAATTGAACAATATGTTTTCTCCGCAAGGATCAAGAGGAAAAGAGGAAAGATATGAAAAGTAAGTTATATAATTTTGTCATGGGTATATTAATTATTACTTTTGTGTTACTCAATGTTTTAGCTATTTTTTGGTTTAATGGCATGGTTTTTAATGAGTTCGAAACTTCAGCAAAGTTAGACTTACAAGATATAGCCGATGATGAAAAACGATCAATTACTTTACTTGTGCAAGGAAAAGAAGACATATTAATTGCCTTAGCAGAATTAATTGGGCAAACGGGTAATAGCCCTGAACAATTATATGTGCATATGGATCGTTGGTCAAAAAATTACGATATTGAAACAATTCTTATTACATCTACTGATGGTAAAGGGATTTCTTCTTGTGGAGCAATCGCTGATGTTTCATATCGGCCTAACATAAATGAAGCATTAAACGACGGTGTGTATGTTTCTGGTGTGTTAAAATCAGAATTTTCAAACAAGGAAGTTATCGCTGTAAGTACTCCAATTTACTATGAGTCAACAATTCAAGGTATACTGACGGCTGAATTTTCGATAGAATACCTAACATCACTATTAATGGATTCTACAGATACTCGTGGGTCTTCTATGATTGTAAATAGCTCAGGCCATATTCTTATGCATACCTACCCCTTTGATATATCATTTGATAACTTTAAGTCGGCTACATTTGAAGAGGGAAAGTCCCATGCCAAAATTTTAAATGATTTTGCTAATGGGAAAGAGGGAAGTGTCGAGTTTTCCATTGGAGGAGTTCGAAAGCTAGGAGAGTATACTCCTATAGGAATTAATGATTGGACACTGTTTTTTGAAATTTCAGAAGACATGCTACAGGAAAGTGCAAATTCAATTACGAGAGCAATGCTTATAATAAGTATTTGCTTAGCCTTTTCATTTGTTTTCTTTATGGTTTACATATTAACAATGAGGAAAAAATCAATAAAGGAAATAGAAAAGGTAGCGTATTACGATAAACTTACAGGAATTCCAAATCTCATAAAATTTAAAATAGATGTTGAGAATGTTGTAAATAAAAAGGATATGGACGTAACTAATTATGCTCTCATTAAGTGTGACCTTGAAAATTTTAAAGCGATAAATGAAGTGTATGGCTTTGCAGTTGGAAATAAAGTAATTTGTACAATTGCCAATTATGTAAAAGAAATAATTGGAGACCCTGTAATAGTTGCGAGAACTGGGACAGATGAGTTTATTATTTTTGCACAAAAAGACGTAATAGATCGGCATTTATCAGTCAGATTTGCTTTAAGCAACTTAATTAAAGACTTTGTACCCGAGGTTGAAGGGCATCAATTTTTCTTTCGTTATGGACGCTATTCAATAGAAGAAGGTGAAAAAAATATTGACGAAATTGTTAATAAGGTAGGCATGGCTCACAGTTTTGCACGTGTTGAAGGAGGGGCTGTAGTTTGGGATTATGATAACACGTTTAAGAAGCATTTACTACATCTTACCGAAATAACAAATAAAATGAGGTTTGCATTAGAAAATAATGAGTTTAAACTGTTCCTTCAACCAAAAATTAGCTTACAAAAATCGACCTTAGTAGGTGCTGAAGCTTTAGTCCGATGGATTGAACCAAATGGGAATATGATTTTTCCTAATGATTTTATCCCCATTTTTGAAAAGAACGAATTTATTATTGATTTGGATAAGTATATGTTTGAACAAACGTGTATACTCCTGCAAAAATGGATGCAAACAAATAAAGAGTGCATACCTATTTCTGTTAATTTCTCTAGAGTTCATTTTAAGCATTCTGGTTTTGCGTATGATCTTTGCAAAATTGCAGAAAACTATAATGTACCAACAAAATATCTAGAAATTGAATTAACTGAAACGACAATAATGGAAAACCAAAAAGAATTAATAAGTATATTAGCGACGTTACGTGAAGCAGGTTTTGCTATCTCTATTGATGACTTTGGTTCTGGTTATTCATCTTTGGGAATGCTTAAGGATTATAAAGTTGATGTTATCAAACTCGATAGAAGCTTTTTTACCAGTACAGTAAAAGAAAAATCTTCGGATGTGGTTATAGAGGGAATTGTTGATATAATACATAACTTGGGCGCAAAGGTTGTTGCAGAAGGTATTGAAACAGAAGAACAAATAAACTTCCTTAAAAAAACTGAATGTTATGCAGCTCAGGGATATTTTTATGCAAAACCAATGAGTATTGCTGATTTTGAAAAACAAAATGGATATACCGATTAAGGTAATAAAAGTAAAGGGCATTATGCGTTCTCACGGTTTATGTATAGTTGTTGATGGGATTGCAATAAGTTTACCCCGTATCTGAAAGCAAGGCATTGGTAATAAAGAGGAAAAAATGAAAATAGTTCTATTGTCTGGTGCTGTGGTGAGTATATTACTATGTATTAGTATACTCTGCTATATAAGAGTAACATTATCTCATATTACAGCAGATATGAGGGTAATTGGTTTTATTGCAGATAAATTAATTTATTTTAAAGATCAAAAAAAACTTGTAAAACTAAGTAAGCACAGTCCATCAATGCCCATACAGTTACATAAAGATATTGAAATGAACGATGTATGGATAAAAACTCAATCAGGGCAAGATTTACGGCTTGTCATACTAAAGCGAAAACAACATACATCAAATGCAACAGCAGTACTTTGGCTCCATGGTGGAGGATATGCAATTCAAAAACCAGAGCATGATTTAGTTTCAATGCAAAAATTTGTTTTGCATAATGGTGCTGTTGTTATTGCCCCTGATTATACCCTCTCTGTAGATGATCCATATCCGAGGGGACTTGAAGATTGCTACGATTCATTAGTATGGGTCAAATCAAATGCCCAAATTCTTGGAATAATTAAAAATCAAATATTTGTTGCAGGGGGCAGTGCCGGAGGTGGTTTAACTGCAGCACTGACATTGTTAGCGCGTGATAGACAAGAGGTTTCAATTGCATATCAAATACCTTTGTACCCAATGGTCGATTATGCAAATATTCCCAATGAAAAAGAAAAAAAGATGTTGATTTGGGATGTAAAACGAAACGAAATTGCGTGGAAGGTATATTTGGGAGAACATTATGGTAGTACTAAAATACCGAAATATGCTTCTCCTTTATATGCAGGTGATTTTTCAAATCTTCCGCCGTTATATACGTTTGTTGGAAGTGAAGATCCTTTTTATGAAGAAACTATTGAATATGCAAGTAGATTGAAAGAGGCAGGCGTAAGTGTCGACTGTAAAACCTATGAAGGTGCGTATCATGCTTTTGATATTGTAGCCCCAAATTCTACAACCTCAAAGCAAGCTTGGGCTGATTTGTTTGTTAATTATGACTATGCAGTAAAACATTATTTTTCGAAATAGAATGATTCTACACTTTGACGCAAAATAAAACTTAGATAAAGTGTAAAAATAACCTTGCAAACTCAGTAAACCTGTGGTATACTTAAAATACAACAAATGTTGATTTTTATAGTTGGAGAAAGATAAATGAACGTATACAACTTAGAGGTGCAAAAAAAAGATGGATCAATGCAATCACTGGCTGATTTTAAAGGCAAGGTATTATTAATTGTAAATTCTGCTACAAATTGTGGATTTACACCACAATATAATGATTTAAAAGATTTATATGAAAAATATTCGTCGAAAGGTTTAGAGATACTAGATTTCCCCTGTAATCAATTTGGCGAGCAAGCGCCTGGAACAAACGAAGAAATACAGGAGTTTTGTACATTAAACTTTAACACTCCATATCAATTGTATGCAAAAATTAATGTAAATGGTGAAAATGAATCTCCGTTATTTACATTTCTAAAATCTCAAAAAGGTTTTGAAGGTTTTAATAATGAAAAACATGAGCTTAATGGAGTTTTAAAAGACTTGCTTTCAAAGAAAGATCCAGATTATGATAAAAAACCAGATATAAAATGGAACTTTACTAAATTTCTAGTAGGCAAAGATGGTGAAGTTGTTGCACGTTTTGAGCCGCCTGCAGATATGACTGAGATTGAAGAAAAAGTAAAAAATCTCTTATAAATTATAGGATGTAAAACGTATGATACATGAAGATATTTTGAAACAATTTAATATTTCTGGCGATGCAGAGCAGCTAACAGGAGGACAAGGCACTTCTGTGCGTATCGGAAATGCTGTATTAAAACCTATAGAAAATATTCCGGCACACACTTTTATTGCTAGTGCATGGAATCAATTAGAGTCTGAAAACTATCGTATTGTAAAACATCTTGTTTCAAATAACAATTCTTTTGTAGAAATGGGGTGGGGTGCAACGATTTATGAGCCTATGCAAGAAGATGATGCAGCACTAGAAAAAAAATTAGTAGCTTCAAAGCATCTTCATGATGATTTATCTAAGCTTGGTATACTAACTCTTCCATTTTCGGATGATCCATGGACACGGGCTAATAAAACATTATGGCATAATTTGCCGTATGAACAACATACCGATGATGATGTTAATGCTTTGTGTACTATGATTTTAGAAAATTTAAAGCCTATAGATGATGAATATCAGCTTGTGCATGCTGATCTTGCAGGAAATACACTTTTTTGCGAAGATGGGCACCCGATTATTATAGACTTTTCTCCTGCAATTGCTCCAGTAATATATGCCCATGCAATTTTAGTAGTTGACTCAATTGCATGGAAAAATGCACCCCTTGAATCACTTCAGTTACTTGAGCCATTTGAAAACTATAAAGAATATGTAAAATATGCTATTGCTTTTAGGGTATTGACAGGCTCGTATCAAACGTCACCCGATTTTGCTAGTGCTCTAACAGAATGGAATGCATATAAAAAAATTTGGGATGCGGTTGTAATCACGTAACGTTTACTATAATAATAAAACAAATTTTGAGAGGCTGATTATGAATCTGGTTTTATTTGGTGCTACAGGCAAAACGGGAAAATTTTTTTTAGAATATGCACTTGAAAGAGGACACAGGGTTACTGCAGTCGTTAGAGATGCATCTAAAGTCGATATTGTTGATAAAAATCTCGTTATTAGAGTAGCTGATTTATTTAATAAAGACGAACTAATAAGTGTTATTAAAGGACATGACCTGGTAGTCTCTTGTCTTGGAGGGAATGCAAATAATAAATCAACACTCTTGGGAGACATGATTAAAAACATAGTAGAAGCAATGAAAGAATGTGAAGTGCATTCTATGTTTTTAATGAGTTCTGCCGGTATTCATAATGAAATGCCAGGTATTATAGCCAAATTATTTGTAACACTTTTCTTTAAAAATGCTATTGCAGATCACAAAACTGCAGCAGAAGCACTTATAAATAGTGGATTTTCTTATTTAATTGTTCGCCCACTTTCACTTATAGATGGGGAAGCAACAAAAGAATTCCGAACCTCAGATGACTCAGTTCCAAGGGGTGGTAGTAAAATTTCAAGGAAAGATGTCGCGTGGTTTTTAGCAGAAGCTTTAGGAAAAACAGAATTTAATAATAAGTCTATTTGTTTATGCTATTAATATATCTGCGATTGGTTTAAAAAATAAATCTTATCTTTTGTGTTTCTTTTTAAAATATTGTTTTTTTTCATGCAAGAACATATGCAAAAAATAAAAAAAATGTTAAAATAACGTGTCTTATTTTTTTGGAGAATTATGATTTCAAGAAGACGCGTTCTTATTATTATTACTACATACTCAATACTGTTTTGTTTTTCAATCCTTCTTATGGCGGTTTTTAGTTATAACGTAGATAGTGGGTTTGAATCTATTCCCTTTATGATTTTTTCTGGGATTATCATATTTACCTGTGCATTTTTTTGTGCAGGAAAATTTTCGGACTATTGGTCATCGTATTTGCACAAAAAAGATTTGCGCTCAGGGTTAACTTCAATACTTACCTCCTTTATTGGAGAAGTGAAAAATTCATATTCCATCGATGAAATTATTAAAGCTTCGCAAAGCATTTTAGAGTGTAGGGGTGATTGCTCCGTGCTGTTAATAGATACTAAAAAGGAATACGTGATATATAACAGTCCTTCAAGTATTACGCAAGATGAAAAAGTGTATCAAAAATTATTGAGGAATTTTTCTCATTATCACGAAGGTGGGTATTATTTTTTTGACAGCGATTTAGGTATGCTTTCAAATCCTAATCATGCGAGAGGATTTTTAATAGTTTTTTATGATATAAATTTTTTTGTATTTTGTAATGCAACGCGTACTTTTGCTCCCGTGATTTTTGAAATGCTTTTTGAAGAGTTAATAAAGTTTTATAAACGTTATAAAACTATTTTAGATTTAAATGTTATTGATGAATTATCTCAAGAATGGGCAATGATTGCAGAAACTCAAAAATCTTTTTTACCTAAAACTATACCAAATATTGAGAAACTCGATATCGCAGTGTTTTTTAAACCATTAATAAATGTTTCAGGTGATTATTATACCATAATTGAGCTTTCTAAAACCAAAACTCTTGTTCTATTAGGTGATGTATCTGGAAAGGGATTTAGTGCAGCATTAATTATGGGGATAGTAATTAATATGGTAAAAGTAATCGGCAGTAATACTAACTTGCCAGATTTGGTCCTAGCTATACATAAAACAATAAAAGACATGCATTTTCAAGACAAGTATACTGTATTGTTCGTCGGAATAATAGATACAGAAAAAATGCTACTTTCCTATATTAATGCATCAATGGCAGACCCTTGCATATTAACAAAAAATCCTTCGGGTTATGTTCTAAAAAAACTTATGCCTAACTGTGGCATAATAGGACTGCTGGATGTTGATAGCATTACTGTTGCAGAAGTACCTCTTTTTTGGAATGATGTATTGTATTTAGCTACAGACGGCATTTCTGAAAGCACCGACATTGAGGGGGTTGAATTAGGAAATACAACGCTGTATGCAAATGCAATTTCTCGAGCGGCTCAGAAAAGTGCTGAAGAATTTATTCAAGATATCAATAACCTTGCTATATCGCATGCTGATGGCAGAAAATTTAAAGATGATATAACAATGGTTGTTATAAAGGTAGAAAAATAAATGCTTTATTCAATATTAAATTTTTGTGTAATTATTGCCGTTTTTTTCTTTTATAGACTTCGCTTGAGATATAATACAAATTCTGAACAGGCATTATTCTATCCAATAATAAATTTATGTATTATGCAGTCAAGTGCTGTAGTGTTATTATATATTTTAGAATTAACAAGTTTTCCAACGCATCTGATAATTAAGTTTTATATATTTTCAGTGTACTATTGTTTATTAGTGTTATTTAAATTTGCTTGTGTATTTAATACAAAAAAAACGCATACATATTGTAACTATGTGCTATTTTTTTTAACCCTCATAACTCTTTATTATACATTTTTTTACTTAGATATTTCAACTAATGTTAGTACTAGGTTTCCTTTAGATTCTGATGCAAGTTTTGGCGTTATCCAATTTGAACTAGGCCATTATGCATTTACCCCATATGCTTTTGTGATTCCTGGTGTTAGCTTGCTAATATTGGTTATTAGGTTTTTTATAGAAAAAGATAATGTGGTTCGCTATAAACTCATATTGATTGCATTTGTATTTATTACCTTTTATTTCTTTTATACAATGTTAGTGTTCAAAGGGGCTGAAAAAAGATCAATAAATTTTGTCTATTCATTTGCAACTCTTTATATCTTATTTGTGCTATATAGAATTATGCTAGTCAATCATATCCCGAGCTTTCAAAGGGCTTTAAAAGCTGGAAGAACTTTTTTTTGGGAGTATATGCTTTTTGCAATTTTTGTCACAGTTGTATTCGTTATCTTTTTTCACGCACTTTCCATTAACTTAGCTATTTTTGCCATTTCTGGTTTAGCAATAATCTTCTTGTTATTTTATGCTCAAGCACTTATTCGAAAAAAAAATAAAGCGGCATTTATTCGAGATATCGCAGAGGTTGCCCTAGGAAATTACTTTTCAAACATTGATTATACTTCTAATAAGGAAGGTCTGTTTGCCTCATTTACGAATATGCTTACAGATGTGTTTGATGCTTCTGCAGTTGACTTTTTTGTTGTTGAGGAAGAAGAGTTATATGTTACATATTCTACGCGTAATAATTATTCAAAAAAAATGAGCTTAAATACAAATTTATTTTCCGCAATATGTCATTCAAAAGTACCAGTTATCTCAAGAAACTTGTTTTATAAAGAAAAATCACTTCATGCTATTGAAAATGACGAAGTAGAAAAACTATTTGAGTATTGCAATTCCCATGCAATAATTATTATTCATGGTGAAAGGAGCATTATAGGTCTCATTACTCTCGGTGAAAAAAAACGTTCAGTGAACTATAGTGAACATGAAATAAATCTTATGCGATATTTTTATCCTAATTTTTTCGTGTTTGGCTACTATTTGCAAACAAGTGTAAAAGAAACAATGATGAAAGTTATTGCTAGGGAAATAGAGTTTTCTGGGCAGGTAACTGAGTCTATATATAAAACTATTGATAAAATTAAACATAAGTCAATAGAAACAGGTTATCTTTTACGATCCTTACGTAACCTTGGAGGGGATTTTATAGACTTTATTCGCTTAACAGAAGACCGTCATATGCTTGTTGTTGGAGATGTTAGTGGGCGTGGGCTAAATGCTAGTATGTGTATGATAATATTAAAGTCCTTTATACGTACTTTTTTAAGTGAATCAAATGATTTTCTTGGTTTACTTGATAAATTAAATAAATTTATTAAACATAATTTACCACGAGGAACCTTTTTTGCTGGAACATTCATGATTTATGATAATTCAGATAAAATGCTATACTATGTTAATTGTGGCGTGCCTGGAATATTTTTGTATACTAAGGCGTATAATAATGTAATAGAAATACAAGGTGAAGGAAAAGTTTTAGGTTTTGTAGATAATATTCTCGGTTTACTTACCATTAAGAAAATTCAACTAAACATTGGAGATATTATTTTAACATGCAGTGATGGTGTAACAGAATCTTTATCTTTGCGCGGAGAAGAATATGGAAAACGGCGAATTGAAAACCTTTTGCTTGAAAATCGGCTTTTCCCCGCACAAAATATTTGTTCTTTTTTATACGATGATTTACAAACGTTTACCGCAAAAGGTTTAAGTGATGATATAAGTGTTTTAGTATTAAAAGTGTTAGAATAAAAGGATGTGATAGTATGGAGCAGTTAACAATTCATGAAAAAAAAGGGGTAGACTATACTGTATTGGAAGTTACTGGAAACTTAAATTCGTATACATATACCGAATTGCAATCAAAGATTGTAGAACTAATAAAAGATGGCTCTCTTGTTCTCGACCTCGCTCATGTGAAAACAATTTCTTCTTCAGGCCTTGGCTCTTTAATGGTTGGCTATGAAGATGGTGAAACATATGGGCACAAACTATACATTATGAATCCATCAAAAATTGTAAAGCTTGCAATTGATTCAACCGGATTTGGAGATTATTTCCCAATAATATATTCGTTAACCGAAGTGTTTTAGCATATTATAAAAAGTGTAATACTTTTTTCACCCATGCAAGTTTATTTTTATACGGAGCATAGCGTATAGGAACATCTAGCCAATTTGCTTTTTTTAATATTCCTTTTGTATGCGAAAATGTTTCTAAGCTTCGCACGCCATGATAGCTTCCCATGCCAGAGTTCCCAACGCCACCAAAACCAAGGTTAATGTTAGCGATGTGAACAATAGTATCGTTGATACAACCACCACCGTATGAAACATATTTTATAACATGCTTTTGGACTTTTTTTGATTGAGAAAACAGGTATAGTGCAAGCGGTTTTGGTCGTGCATTAATCATTTGTACTACGTCTTCTAAAGAATCAAAACTAATTATAGGTAATATTGGACCAAAAATTTCGTCTTGCATAATTTCATCATCCCAACGGACATTATCTACAAGTGCAAGACTTATTTGATTTGTTTTCTTGTTACAAACTCCACCCCATATTGGTTTTGTTCTTTCTATGAGACCAGAGATTCGTTCAAAATGCTTATCATTTATCATTTTGGGATACTCAGTGTTTTTTTCAGGATGTTCTCCATAGAAAATTTTCACATATTTCTTTATGCTTTCAATTACACGTTCCTTTACATTTCTTTCAACTAATAAATAATCGGGTGCAATACAGGTTTGAGATGAGTTTAACATCTTACCCCACACAATTCGCTTTGCTGCAAGGTCTATATTAGCAGTACTATCAACAATGCAAGGGCTTTTACCACCAAGTTCAAGAGTTACGGGAGTTAAGTACCTAGAAGCTTTTTGCATAACAGTTTTTGCAATTTCAGGGCTTCCAGTAAAAAAGATATGATCAAAATGTTGGTCTAAAAGCTCTTTGTTTACATTTCTATCCCCTTCAACTGTGGTAACAAAATTTGGTTTAAAAGTCTTTGCAATAATGCTTGCAATTACCTTTGATGTGTGTGAAGAATAATTTGCAGGTTTTAATACAACGCAGTTCCCGCATGCAATTGCCCCTACAACTGGAACAAGTGAAAGTTGAAAAGGGTAATTCCAAGGAGCCATAGCAAGCACTACTCCATATGGATCTTTATGTATTGTACTTGTAGAGGGAAAATGTAAAAGAGATGTAGGAACCCATTTTGGCTTAAAGAATTTTCGCATGTTTTTTAGCATGTATTTTATTTCATCTAATACAATATTAATTTCGGCAACATACGATTCAAAAGGGTGCTTATGTAAATCTTTTTCTAATGCAATAATAATATCACTTTCATGCTTTTCGATTGAAGCCCTCAGTGCCTTTAGTTGTGTAATTCTAAACTCAATATCGTAGGTGGTACGAGTATTATAAAAATCGCGCTGTGCGCTCACTATGTCTTTGATGTTTGCCATGTTATTCCTCTATATCTATTATAATCCTTAGCTAAGCGTAAAGTCAAGTTTTTTTATTTTTGTGCTTGCGAATTTTACTCTAGTCCATTATACTTATAGTATGAAACTAACAAGAGCAAGCGGTATATTATTACATCCAACATCACTACCTACAACAAACGGAATTGGAACAATTGGTAAACAAGCAAAAAAATTTGTGGATTGGTTACATTCTGCAAATCAAACATTATGGCAGATCCTACCATTAGGGCCAACAGGCTATGGGGATTCACCCTATGCCTCTTTTTCAACTTTTGCGGGTAATCCTCTTTTAATAGATTTAGATATACTTGTCGAGAATGGAGTATTATCAGAAACTCAAATTAGCCCTCCGGATTACATAAAGGCTACTGGATATGTTGATTTTGGCTCTGTTGTGTGGTGGAAAATACCATTACTAAAGCTTGCTGCTAATCAGTTTTTAGATGGAAAGGGTAATTCCCAATATCAAAAGGCATATGATGCTTTTAAGAAAGAAAATGCATTGTGGCTAGATAACTATGCATTATTTATGAGCATAAAACAATTCTATGATGCTAAGGCTCAAGAAGAAAAAAAAGAAAACTGTATGTGGTCAAACTATTGGCCAAAAGAGCTTCGCAGTAGAGATAAAGTTGCGCTTGATACATGGCTACGTGAAAATGATAAGGACGTAGAAATACAAAAGGTTATTCAATATTTCTTTTTTACCCAATGGAATGAACTTAAAGAATATGCCAATAAAAACAGTGTTTCAATTATTGGGGATATTCCTATTTTCGTCGCATCAGACTCTGCAGATGTGTGGGCAAATCAAGAATTATTTCAATTAGATAATAACAGCCAACCCAAAGCCGTAGCTGGCGTTCCCCCTGATTACTTTAGCGAAACAGGGCAGTTATGGGGAAATCCACTATATGATTGGGATGCAATGAAAAAAGATGGATTTCAGTGGTGGCTTAGTCGTATACAAGCCTGCTTGAAGCTAGTGGATTATGTTCGAATTGATCATTTTAGAGGATTTGAAGCATACTGGTCGGTTCCTGCAAAAGAAAAAACAGCGGTTAACGGCAAATGGATTGAATGTCCTGGAAGGGAGCTTTTTGAAGCTATTCAAAAAGAGCTTGGAGATATTCCAATTATAGCAGAAGATTTAGGGGTAATAACAAAAGGTGTCGAAAAGCTCAGGGACGATTTTGGCCTTCCTGGAATGCGTGTTCTACAATTTGCCTTTGATATAAACGAAGCTGGTAGTGATGGGTTTGTGAACTCATTTTTGCCGCATATGTACTGCCAAAAAACTATAGTATACACTGGAACCCATGATAACGATACTATGCAAGGCTGGATAGATTCAGCCCAAGATGAAGAAATAGATTTATTGCAAGAGTATTTAAGTGGTTGTTTATCTGAAAAACGACCAAATCGCGATCAGTTATGTGCGAGTCTTATAAGTTTAGCATTATTCTCTTGTGCCGACTTTGCAATTATTCCATTGCAAGATCTTTTTGCGCTAGACTCAAGAGCTAGAATGAATACCCCCTCTACAAGCGGAGGCACAAACTGGCAATGGCGAATGGAAGAAGAATATTTTTCAGAGGAAAAAGCTGCTTGGTTAAAACACATGGGAAAATTGTCAGGTAGAAACATCATTTCCAAGGGAAGATAAAACTTTTTATATCTCTTGGGCCTAGGGTTTCTCTGTCTTCGGCTACGAGTTCATCCCACGGAATTTGTTTTCTAGCTTCTTTTGGTGGTATTTCAGGATGTTCTTCAAGCCAATCATATTTATACATTCTTAAGCGTAGCGCGTTGTTATGAGCAAGTAGAACTCCTGTTATTCCAGGTGCCATAAAAGCAAGTATTGCGGAAAATACAAAAATAAAAATGGTATACAAGCCTAAGAATAATGAAAAACCTAGATTATCAAAAAGCAAAATAAAACATTTCTTTATATTTTTCTTAAAGCCTCCACCCAATTGCGATTGTAAAGGCATAAACCATTGGAGTGCTAAAAGTCCAATAAGAAGAATCCAAAAAATCATTGATAAGAACAAAAGGTATATAAGATTAGCGCTTTGAGTATACATTTGAAAATAAAAAGGTAATCCAACTAGGATAGTAAAAAGTATACATGATATTACTATACCAAAGCAAATTGCTATTTTCCAAACATTTTTAAAATTTGCAAACACTTCACCAATTGGCACTGATTTAAAGTTTACAATTCTAGAGCATGCGTCACTTAATGAAAAAATAGGAATCATTGAAGAACAAATAAAAAAAAGTATTACAAGAATTGAAAGTATTGGAATTAAAGCAGTCAGTGATACCAAATAGAATCCGAGTGCAGCCCATACGAGTAAGCAAATATTAAAAAGGGCAATCCATAAAAGATTATCCCAACCATCACAAAAATTCTTTTTTAGGTAAAATAAAATCATGATAACAGTGTATAAAAAAATACACTACCAGTCAATTAGTTAACTGAAAAAGTCTGTAACTTTTTCAGTTAACTGTCGAGTTTGCACAAAAATCTTTGAAATATTTTGATTTTTGTTGCAAACATCGCATTTAAAATAAAGTAACCATTGAAAAACTGAAGCTTTCCAATGGTTATTGTTTGTGAACAGGGTAGTGCGTTCTGTAGGTAAAAAATCTATCTTAGTAGTTTTTTACATTGCGTTGGAAGTAACCTTTTGGGTGGTCGCAAACAGGACATTTATCAAGGGCTTTTTTGCCGTAGTGAATATGTCCGCAGTTTTCACAAATCCAGAATACATCATCACCATCTTCGTACATTGAGCCATCTTGAAGGTTTGAAAGAAGTTTTTTATATCGTTCTTCATGTTCTTTTTCAATTTTCCCAACAGCTTCAAAAAGATATGCAATTCTATCGAATCCTTCTTCTTTTGCAGTTGTGGCAAATTCTGCATACATTTCTGTCCATTCGTAGTGTTCGCCTGCAGCTGCATCAACTAAGTTTACTGCTGTTTCTGGAACTTTACCATCGTGTAGTTGTTTAAACCAAAGTTTAGCGTGTTCTTGTTCGTTGTGTGCTGTTTCTGTGAAAAAATCTGCAATTTGGTTTAAGCCTTCTTTTTTAGCTTGTGACGCATAGTATGTGTACTTGTTTCTTGCTTGACTTTCACCTGCAAATGCACTTTGCAAATTTTGCTCTGTTTTTGAGCCTTTTAGTTCTGCCATTGTTTCTCTCCATAAATATGATTTTGTCTTATACTATCATGATAACCCTGTAAACAAAAACTGTCAAGAGATTTTTGACTTTATTTTATTGGTAAAGTGACAATGTTACAAGAATGATAATCTATACGCTGTAATTCAAAATTAAACAATTGTTTGATTTTGCCATTGACAAAAGCGCATTTTTTTTGTATCTTATGCTTATGAAAAGAATAATAATAAGTGTAGTGCTATTTTTAAGCACTTTGGTACTTGCAAAGGCTCAAGATGTTAGCCTTACTATCAATTTTACGGGATTCATACCTAATGAGGGAACGGTAAATATTATGATAGTAAATGAACAAGATACACAAGAAGATGACAAGGAGCCCTTTTTTTCTGATACATTTGATGCAACCACAACAGATCTTGAATACAAGGTAAGTCTTCCAGAAGGATATTATTTTATCACTGTTTTTCAAGATTTAAATGAAAACGAAGAACTAGATATGAATTTTTTGAAAATTCCAAAAGAACCAATTGGTATGAGTAACTATGAGTTTAAGGGTATTCCAGGTGGCTTTGATAAACATAAGTTTTACGTTTCAAGTGAAGAAAATGAAATAACAATTATTGTAAAGAAAATTTAACATAAAATTTGTTTTTTTTTAGCTTGACAAGTCTCTTTCTAGCTTTTATACTTTTATATATGAGAGCTTGTATTGCAAGCTTGATATATGAGGAGTGTAAAAATGAAAAAATTTATTGTATTAACAGCACTATTGCTAGTGGTACTCAGTGTATCAAATGTGTATGCACAGGAAGAAAGCCCTTGGGATTTTTCAATTGTAACCGATTTTGCATATTATCCAAAAAGTGACCCAATTGCAACAACTGATTCAGGGGATCATTTTTCCCCTCTTCGAGGTTTTTATTCGGCTGTTGAAGCTCGAGTAACAGGCTTTGCAGATTATACTATACCTGTGCCCTTTGGAGATAATCCATTGGTAAGTGGTAACCGTGTAAAAATTTCAGGTATTTTTGAATTAAGCCCTGTATCAATAGATCCAGCAATTCAAGTGCAGTTTTCTCCAATTGCCTTTTTAGATTTTACCGCTGGCGCTAGCATAGCTGCTGGATGGCCGTTTAGTCCTTTAAATGTACAAGGTATTGCTGTTTTAAACGACAATACACTGAAATATGATGATTTAATTTTTAATTCTGCCAGGGTTGAAGCGTGGTTTCAAGGTTTATTCCAGTTTGACCTAGCTGCAATTATGCCAGGAGAGTGGAATCACGTTGTAACTATGGACACTTTTAAAGTGTATTATGTTGGACTTACCAATGGCGGTGAAGACGGCCGCCCGTGGTTATACCAAGGTTCAGGTGGGCATGCAAATGGTTGGAAATACAATGCAACCTTCTTGCTTGGATACCAAATGCCGTTAGTGCTACAAACAATTGCTGTGCAAACGGAGCTTGATGGATACTTTGATGGTAAGGCTGCCTACAATGAAGACTTTCATGCAATGAATCCTGACTTTATGTCCATCTATGTAGCTCCAATTGCTATATTTGAGTTCACAGAAAAAGACGCACTTACTGTGCAATTCCGCTTTGCAAGCCGTCAAAGTTATACTGAAGAGTGGGATAAAAGTATTGAGCGCTTAAACTTAATTGCAGTTGGGCGAG
>CAYJPS010000047.1:0-16313 GCA_964372135.1 uncultured Treponemataceae bacterium
TATCTCTAAATGATATTAGGACACTAAATAAAGAAATTGCTGAGTATACAAAGATAGAACATATAGCTAAGCAAATTGAACTAGATAAAAATTCATTATTTGTTTAATTTTGCAAGCCTTTTATACCCTTAGGAAATGACCTCGTCTTCTCTTTCTTACAATTTTCCAAATATTTTTATTGCTTTCTATATGAAAGAATCAAGAAATGGGCTATCGGAAATAGCTGAATTTAGCCTACTCACTCCCTTAAAAAGAACTCCCTATATTAATCAAGCCATTTGAATGGTTCGATTGAGTATAGGGAGTTCTTCTTCTCTTTTGTGAACACTGTGCCAACAGGCTTGTGTAGTTTAATTCCTTATTGTATGCATTTTTCATAACTCTTTTGAATATCTATTATCTCTTTCTGTGATAGCTCTCCATCACCCATTTTTGAGTTTTCGAATGCTTGCTCTGGTCTACTAGCACCTATAATTGTGCTTGTTACACCTTCTTGTGATAATACCCACTTTACTGCTATTTCCGCTGTTGAAACACAATGTCCCTCAGCTATTTCATTCAATGTCTTGATTAGAGGTTGGATTTTTTCAAAGTTTCCCTCTCTTAAGTATGGATAAAATCGTCCCCTTGCACCAACCTCACTAATCTCTTTAATTTTTCCTGTTAATAAACCACCATGCAATGGTGCATATGTGAAAACTCCAATATTATTTTCTACACAATATGGTATTTTTTCTTTTAGTGCCTCTTGATCTAATATTGACAATGGTGGCTGTAAGCTCGCCAAATGGCCCCTTTTCTTACACGCTTCCATTTCTTTAATTGAAAAATTAGAAACACCATACGTACGAATTTTCCCCTCTTTCTTTAACTGATTCAAGCAATCAATCGCTTCGTCAATTGGATTGTTATAATCCGGCCAATGAATTTGAAGCAAATCAATATAGTCCGTCTTTAATAATCTTAGTGAATTTTCTAAATTATATCGAATATTATCTGGAGCTACTTTTTTATATAAAATCCCCTCATGAAATGACAACCCTACTTTTGTTGCTAAATAAATCTCTTTGCGAAGTCCTGTCCCTTCTATCGCCTTTCCTATTACCTCTTCTGAGCGCCCCGCTCCATAAGCCGGAGCCGTGTCAATTATGTTTATGCCATTTTCAATTGCTGTGTGTATTGTCTTTATAATTTGTTTTGTATCTACAGCTCCGTACATACTATTCGGAGCCTTTTTTCCTACACCTGCAAATTGCCACGTACCTAATGCAATTACTGATGGATATAAATCTGAATTGCCCAATCTTCTTTTCTTCATTTTATCCTCCTAACAAATCAAATAAATCATAAAATAGCATAGGACGAGGTAAATAGAATTATCTCGTCCTTATTATTATCCTTTATATTTATAACTTGGCATCCCACTATATTCCAGTCTTACTTTAAATACACTTCCAGCGTTTGGGTATTCATCAATATCCGTTGCTAAACTTGCCGTAGTCACATACAAGTCACACCCGTCTTCCCCGCCAAATGCACATGAAGTTACATTTAGAGCTGGAATTTTAATTTTTTCAAGCAATTTGCCAGTTGATGGATCCCATCTACTAACACATCCGCCTCCCCATAACGCTATCCATAATTTTCCTTCATCGTCCATAGTCATTCCATCTGGAAGTCCTAATTCTTTAGGAACATCAATAATTACTTTCCCATTAGTAATGTTACCTGTTTCTATATCAAAATCAAACTCTTGAACATTAAATAATTGCGAATCGATAAAATACATTTTTGTATTATCCTTATTCCAAGTGATACCGTTCCCCTGTACAACTTTATCTAATTTCTTGGAAATCGTTCCGTCCGCATCTAAACAATATAATCCACTTTCCGGTAAAGGGTTCCCATATCCTGAGTCCAAATCCTTACTCATGGTTCCTGCCCAAAATCTTCCCTTCGCATCGCATTTACCATCGTTAAATCTACTATTTTGCCGATTCGATTCTGGATCCCCTATTAATGTTGTCTCTTTTGTTTCTGGATTTATCGCATAGTAGCCATGCTGTAGAGCCGCAACCATGCCTCCTCCTTCACAAACAACTACTGCCCCTATATTCTGATCAAACTTTATATTCGTCAAACCTTCAAGATCACTGTATGAATATATTTTATTATCTAACAAATCTACAAAATGCAATTTCTTAGTATCCTCATCCCAAAAAGGGCCTTCTCCTATAATACATTTTGAATCTACTACTAATTCTACTTTCAAATTATATGTTTTCCTTTCTAATTCATTATTGTCAATTTAAATCCTATTTCTTGAGAATATCTATCATTTTTTAGTAAAAAAATATCACCAAAATGGCTATAATTCATCGCATTAGGAAATCTTTGAGCTTCTAAACAAATAGATTCATGACTATTGTATACCGCTCCATTTCTTCCTTTTTCATTATCTACAAAATTACCTGTATATAAATGAATCGCTGGATAATCAGTAAATACTTCCAGTTTTCTACCACTTTTTTCATCAAATACAGTCGCAGCCAAACCATATCCTCGTTCTCTTTTTACATATGTTAAATCATGGCCTCTGATTTCTTCAAGCTTTTTATTTAATGGTTTCAAGGTTTCATTCAATTTTTTTTCTATTCGAAAATCATGTGGTGTGTTTTTAACACTACATATTTGACCTGTTGTGATTAAATCATTCGTTGCTTCTAAATAAAAATCACTTTCAATGCATAGAAATTGATCATATATCTTCCCTGATTTATGCCCTCGCAAATTAAAATAAGAATGATTCGTCATATTTAAAACTGTATCCTCATCTGCACAACCTTCATATATAATTGATAATAGCCCATCCTCACCTAAATGATAACTAACAGAAACTTCTAAGTTTCCCATGTATCCCTCTTCTCCATTTGGGCTTAAATATGTAAATTTAACTATTTTACTATCTATAATTTCTCCATGCCAAATTTGCTTATCAAATCCTTTTATACCTCCGTGGAGATGATTTGCTTTATCATTAATTGATAGTTTTTGTTTTTTACCATTCATTGAAAATGTAGCATCCTTAATTCGATTAGATACTCTACCAATTGTAGCCCCAAAAAACACTTTATTATTCATAAATTCTTTTATTGAATCACATGTTAGTAAAATATCATCTTCCTGTCCATTTTTATCTTTCATAATAATTCTAAAAATTGAGGCCCCGTAATTTGTAAGTTCTATTTTCAACCCAGTTGAATTTGTCAATTCATATATATAAATATCTGCACAATCATCTGATTTCACTTTTCTCTCTGTAATCATCTTATACCTTCTTTGCTTTTTTCCCTGTCATAAATCGATCAAATGCTACTGCGAGCAATAATGCTGCACCTTCTATTACTTGCTGTGTATAATCCTGAATATTCATAAGTACCATTCCATTTGCTAGTACTCCCATAAAAATAACTCCAACAATTACAAATGGCATCTTACCTTCTCCACCTGAAATACTAACTCCACCAAGTACTACAGCTGTAATTACATCCATTTCATATCCATCTCCTGCTTTAGGTTGTCCGCTATTTACTCTTGCTAAAAGCACAATTCCCGCTAAACCTGCTAATGTAGATGATATCATATACACTAAATATTTAATTTGCTTTACACTTACCCCTGACAGGCGTGTTGCTTCCTCATTTCCGCCTACTCCGTAAATATATACGCCATATCTAGTTTTTTCCATAAACATAATTCCAATTACAAATACAATAAACATAATAACTACTGGGATTGGAACCCCTGCAATAGATCCTTTTCCTAAAAACAAAATATCATCTGGAAATCCGAATACAGGTAAACCACCAGTTAATAGATAAGCCGACCCTCTTAATGATACCATCATTCCTAGTGTTGTGATAAGTGGTGGAATTTTAAAAATATTAATACATACTCCATTAATTAAACCAAGAAGACAGCTAATGACTAATACTATTAAAATAGCTAGTATCCAATGAACATTTGCATTCATTAATAGTGCAGTTGTTACACATGCTACTCCTGCCACAGACCCTACTGATAAATCAATTCCGCCAGTAATTAATACCATTGTCATTCCAACAGAAATAATTCCAACAATAGCTACTTGTCTTAAAATATTTACAATATTATCTAAAACCAAAAAATTTTCACTCATAAGCGAAAAAAAGCCTATTAATATAAACAATACTATTAGTATTCCAAATTTACCTATAAAATCTACATAATTCATTTTTTTCATTTCAGTGTATCCTCCCTGTCTATAATCCAGAAGCGATAGTTAACATGCGTTCTTGATCAAATTCTTCCCTACTTAATTCACCACATATATTTCCTTCATGCATTACAATAACCCTATCAGACATACCAAACAGTTCTGGCATTTCAGATGAAATCATAATAATACTCTTCCCCTGCTTTGTTAAATCATGCATCAAATTATAAATTTCTTGCTTTGCTCCAACATCAATTCCCCTAGTTGGCTCATCAAAAATTAATACATCACAGTCTGTTGCTAACCATTTCGCCAAAACAATCTTTTGTTGATTACCTCCCGATAGAAATTTACTTAATTGATAAATAGATGGGGTTTTTATTCTTAACTCTTCTCGATACCGTTCACAATCAGCTTTTATTTTAATGTTGTTTAGAAATAATCCTTTGGTTTCTTTCTTTAATATAGGGTAAACTATATTATCTTTCACGTTCATTCCTAGTACCAAGCCTTGTTGTTTTCTATCTTCAGTAAGAAGTCCTATTCCTTCTTTAATTGCGATTGTTGGTGAAGAAATTATTACTTCTTTTCCATTTCTTTTAATAATTCCACTTTCTAATTTATCTGCTCCAAAAATAACTCTTGCTGTTTCTGTTCTTCCAGCTCCTACTAAGCCCCCAAATCCAAGTATTTCACCTTTATGTAATTTAAAAGATATATTATGTATTTTTTCCGTATTCAAATTTTGAGCTTCTAACACAACTTCATTTGTTGGCCCTGCTCCTCCTACAAATAATTCGTTTAGTTCTCTACCTACCATATCTGCTATCAATTCCTGCCTTGAAATATCTGCAATATTCTTAGTGCAAATGTATTTACCATCCCTTAAAATAGATACTCTATCACAAATCTCAAATAACTCCTCAAGTCTATGCGAAATATAAATAATAGTAATGCCTTTTGCTTTTAATTTTTCAATAATTTTGAACATCGCTTCAATTTCTCTATTTGTTAAAGGTGCCGATGGTTCATCCATTATCAATACTTTTGTTTCTTCTGATAAAGCTTTAATTATTTCAACTATTTGCATGTATGCCACACCAATATCTTTTACTTTCGTTTTAGGATTTATATCAAGTCCCATTTCTTTTGCTAATTCTTTTGTTCTTTTTTCCATCTCTGGCATATCAAGAAATAGACCTTTTTTTATTTCATTTCCAAAAAATACATTTTGAGCAATAGAAATATATGGTACTAAGTTAAATTCTTGATAAATAGCAGAAATTCCTAATTTTTTTGCTTCTTTTGGTCCGAATTTTTCATATTCATTACCCAAGTAAACAATTGATCCTTCTGATGCAGTATATGCTCCCGTCAATAATTTTATTAAAGTTGATTTTCCTGCGCCATTTTCGCCTAATAATGCATGAACTTCACCTTTCTTAAATTCTATGGAAACATCACTTAAAGCAATAACACCTGGAAATCTCTTGCCAATATTTTTTAATTGTAATATTGTATCGCTCATAAACTCACATGCTCCTTATCCTATATTTAAGCATAGCCTACCTTTTTGTTTTCTCTTTGTTAAAAGGTAGGCTAGCTTGATTGTACTATTTCACTCTTATATTTTGCTACTCATTACAAGACTGTTTACTTTCCTAATTCAGCATACTCTTCTTGCCAGTATGGTTGTAATGTAAGTAAAGTTTCTGTACCTTCTTCTCCATTAACTATCATGTCATATAGTCTTTCTACACATTCTTGAGCAGATGCATATGGTTGAATATCTGTTGTTTGGCGAATTAAACATGCTGAATCTTCCATTGCTGCAATTACTTCATCTGTATAGTCAGCGCCTCCAATATAGAAGTTTTCTGAATCAACCCCGAGATTTTTTGCTGCTTCCCATGCACCTAATGCTAATTGATCATTTACACACGCAATAACTTTAATATTAGGGTTTGCTTGTAATGCTGTCTCTGCGACATTTAAAGCTTCTTCAACTGATTCAGCTTTTTGTCTGAAAACTACTTCAGCATTTGGACTCATTTCTGTGATTGTGTCTTCCATACCGTCACCACGAAGTTTTACCTGTTCTTGGTGATCTAGTGTAATTAATGCTACTTCTACT
This sequence comes from uncultured Treponemataceae bacterium, assembly GCA_964372135.1. Classification (GTDB taxonomy): domain Bacteria; phylum Spirochaetota; class Spirochaetia; order Treponematales; family Treponemataceae; genus CAYJFX01. Next base: position 6,390 of record CAYJPS010000047.1, read on the forward strand.
TTTTCCTCATCTGCTAGGTAAGTATTAATCCATTTAGCTGCTTGTTCTCCGTTATTAACACCATAAGCGTAATCATCTAGGATATTATTTGCGTCTGCATTAGAAATACCTTGTGCAATTCCCATTACTTTTCCACCAGTTTCTTGGAACGATGTAACTGCCGCTTCTAGACTTTCTGCATCAACTGGGCAAACTAATATTGCGTCGGCTCCCATTGATGTATAATTCTCAAATTGTGAGAATTGCTCAGCTGAATCGTAACTGCCTCCATTAACAACTGCTTCAATACCTAACTCTGCACATTTTTCTTCAAACCCCTCTTTTACTTGAACAAAATAAGGATTATCCAATGTTGGCACTGTAAGTGCAAATGTAAGATCGTCTGCACTTTTTGTGCTTCCTTCAGCTGATTCTTCTGTTGTATTCTCTTCTGTTGTATCCTCTTCTGTTCCTGATGAGCACCCAACCATAGATATTGTCATAATCGACATTAATAATAACGCTAGTAATTTTTTCATAATTATTCCTCCACCAAATTTTAATTTTTAATAAGTATAAAACCCTTTACCTGTTTTTCTTCCTAATAAATTTGCATTTACCATTTTTTTCAATAATGGGCATGGTCTATATTTAGACTCATTTAAATCTGAATACATTTGATTCATTACCGCAAGAACAGTATCTAATCCTGCAAAATCAGCTAGTTCTAGAGGTCCCATCGGCAAATTACCCCCAAGCTTCAACGCTGTGTCTATATCTTCTGGTTTACTGCCTTCTTGTACTAAGAACATTGCTTCGTTCCACATCGGTACTAAAAGTCTATTTACCAAGAAAGCTGAACTATCTGGAGCTTGTACCGGTGTTTTCCCGATTTCGATTGAAAATTCAGTGACAGCTTTTGCAACTTCTTCACTTGTTAAAATACCTGGAATTACTTCAATCAACTTCATTACTGGCGGCGGAACAAAAAAGTGCATTCCTACTACTTGTTCTGGTCTCTTAGTTTGCCCACCTAATAAAGTAATCGAAATTGTCGATGTATTACTTGCCAAAATTGCTTCTGGTTTACAAATCTCATCTAATTTCTTAAAGATGTTAGATTTAATTTCTACATTTTCTGTAACTGCTTCAATTATTAAATCTGCATCCGCTCCATCTTCAAAGCTATCCGCTACAGTTAATAAAGATAAACTTTTTTCACGATCAGCTTCAGTTATTCTACCTTTATCAATCTTTCTCTGCAAAAAGTGTGCAATGTTCTCTTTGCCTTTCACTGCAAAATCTTTTGAAATATCTGCAAGTACAGTCTCAAATCCATGCTCAACACATACCTGCGCAATTCCACTCCCCATTATTCCTGCCCCTACTACCATTACTTTTTTGATGCTCATTCTTATTTCTCCTTTTTTACTTTTTCAACAAATTCCACTAATACACCGAATCCATATCGTGGCCTTAAGAAATTAACAATAATTCCACCTGCGCCTTCTACTGGAATATCTTCAAGCATTTCCATTCCTTCATTCTCATAAAATTCTTTAGCCGCAGCTACATCATCAACTTCGAAAGCAATATGATGAATACCTCCTTTCCCATTATTATATTGAGTTAATACCCCCTCTGAAGGTATAATCAATTCAATCGGACTTTCATTTTCACTATATTTAGTAAATAAACAATCAGCATGATACGCATCGACATACTCTATATAATCTTCCTCTAACTTAAATTGTTCTAAAAATTTATATGCTCTTTCATACGAGCTCATAATAATACCTATGTGATGAAGCCTTAAAATATTCATTTACATGTTCTCCTTTAATCCCATTACTTTATTTATATAGAATTTTTCTTCTGTTATTTTTAATTCTTTTGAAACAATAGGTGTAAATTCCATCTGGTCAAAAATATCTTTTTGTATATCTACTCCTTTAGCTACTTCTATTAACATTGGCCCATCTTCTGTTAATTTAAAAAGCGCTCTTTCAGTCACAAAATACATTGTTTGGCCGTTTTCTAATGCAATTCTTCCGTTATAGGATATCTGCTGCACTTTACTTACAAGCTTCTTAATTGCTCCTTCTTTTTTTATAATTATTCCAGAGTCATTCATTTCTACATCGAGCCCTTTTCCTGTAAATGTTGAACAAAAAATTACCATTTTTGCCTTTGTTGTAATATCAATGAATCCTCCAGCTCCAGGTGCAATTGATCCCATTTTTGTCGCATTTACATTTCCAAATGCATCCATTTCTCCAGCTCCCATAAACGTACAATCAATCCCAGCACCATTATAATATTCAAATTGTCTATCATGCGAAATTAAAGCCTGTGCATTCTTAGAAACTCCAAAATCCACACCACCTGCAGGTATCCCGCCATAAATTCCTGATTCAACTGTTATAGTAATATCTTCCATCAAATCCTCTTCTTTTAAAATAGCTCCAATTACATCATTTGGTATGCCTGTTCCAACATTAATAACTGTATTTTTTTCTAATAAAGAAACCGCTCTTCTTCCTATTAATTTCCTAACAGTTAGTGGAACTGTCTCTGTATCATTTTCTATACCTATTGCTTGTCCACTGTATGCTGGATCATAGTACCACGAAGAGGATTGCCGATGGTCATTAAATACATCATCACATACTACAATTCCATCAATAAATACTCCTGGAACTGTTACATCCTTAGGACTAATACTCCCCTTTTTCAAGATTTGCTTTACTTGGCAAATAACCTTTCCACCGAATCTTTTTGTAGCCATAACAGCAGGTAATACTTCTAATAACATAGCTTCATGTTCAGTACTAATATTCCCATTTTCATCAGCATAGGTTCCACGTATAATTAAAGTGTCAATTGGAACTTCTTTGTACCTAAGATACTCTTCTCCATCTATATCCACTATGTCGACTATATCTTCTAAGTCTTTTGTTCTATCATTCATTTTTCCACCTTCAATACGTGGATCTATAAATGTTCCCAGCCCTATTTTACTTATTTTACCAGGCTCACAAAGTGCCATACTATGAAACATATTTGCCATTTGTCCTTGGGGCAAACAATAGGCTTCTACTTGATTATTCGAAATTAGTGACATCATTTTAGGCGCCAACCCCCAGTGCCCACCTATCACTCTTTTTAATAACTTTTCATGTGCTAAATGCACTAATCCGTCTACACGATTTGATTGGCCGCAACTGTGAAAGTAAGTCAGTTGATTAGGTTCTCCTGTGCTTAAAAATCTAGACTCTATTTCTTTTAAAATTGTTTCACTAGAAGAAACTAAACTCATTCCGATTGTGCAAATAGTCGACTTATTTTCAATCCAATCAACGGCTTTTTTTGCACTCAGTATTTCAGGTTTTTTCATCCCTACTTCTCCTTTAATAATTTTATTTTCTCTTTAATTTTTACTTTGGAGATTTTTCCGTTAGAAGTTAATGGCATTTCTTTCCATACGAAAATTTCAGTCGGAGTTTCAAATTTAGCCACATTTTCCTTTAAATATTTTTGAATATTCCTTACAATGTCATCTCGATTATTCTTTAAAACAACTACTAAAACTGGAACTTCTCCAAACTCTTCATCATCTATTCCAATTAATGAAGCCTGCTCTACACCTTCTACTTCCATAACTATATTTTCAATGGTAGCTGGAAATATTTTTTCCCCGCCTCTATTAATTATATCTTTAGATCTCCCTACCAAAAATATGTGATTATCATTATCTAAAAAACCTAAATCCCCACTCTTCATCTCTTTATAAAATAATTCTTGCTTTTCAAAAATACCCTTTGCTACAACATTTCCTCTAAATACAATTTCACCAATAGTGTTTTTCTGTACTTCTTTATTATTCTTGTCGACAACTACTATTTCTACATTTGGTACATGGTGTAGTGGCTTAAGATGGCCAAATGAAAGCGCTCCAGATCCTGCCGTTTCCGTCATTCCATAAGCCAAAGTTATAGCTGCATTAGGTGCGATTTTATGTATATTGAACATCTGTTGCTTACTAATAGGTGCACCTCCACACACTGCAATTTTTAATGTGGACAGATCATGAATCTCTTTGTTTATTTTATTAACTAGATGATAATATACTGTAGGTACTGTATGAAAATGTGTAGCTTTATATTTTGTGATTTGTTCTAATATTTTATCTGTATCATAATATTCAGACATAATAATGGTACCACCTAAATATATAAAAAATGTTGTTACACAACTCAGTCCTAAAATATGAAACAGTGGCACAGATAATACTGTAATCGCTGATTGATTTAGTTTTTGAACCTCCGCATATCCATATGCTGTTTCTAAAATATTCTCATGCGTTATCATAATTCCCTTTGGTTTTCCAGTTGTACCTGATGTATGCATAATTACTGCAACTTGTTCTTTATCCTCTTCGCATATGCATTTGCCATATTTCACATCACTTAAATACATTAAAGGAAATTCGTATTTCGGATTATCTATTCCCGCTATTTTTTTTGCATTATCTAGTACCACTGTAGCCGATGTATTACTTTTAATAATTTCTTCAATTTTTGTACACCATCTATTATTCAGGAAAAATGATTTGATTGCCATTCCAGATAAAATTGCTGATATCTCTTTTGTTTGCAATTTCGTATTTATTAAAATAGCGGTACAACCGATCTTCATCGCTGCATAAAATACAGTCGCCATATTAATGCTATTGACCATCAATACTGCAATTTTATCTTCTTTTTTTAGCCCCAATTGATATTTCATAAAATTTGCACTATTATCTACTCGAACTAATAAATCTTTATATGTTATTGCTTCGCAATCATCCACAATTGCAACTTTAAATGGATACTTCATAGCACTATTTTGTAGTGATTCGTATAAGTTTTCGAATTTTCTCATTGGTCATACCGCCTTGTATTAAACTTTATTAACTGCAAAGTTCAAATAGTACCGCTAGACCCTGGCCACCACCAATACACAATGTTGCTATACCATATTTTTCTTTTCTTCTTACCATTTCATTCATAAGCTTAATTGTAATAATTGTCCCAGTTGCTCCAATTGGATGGCCTATTGATATTCCACTACCATTTACATTTACCTTGCTCTCATCTAAACCGAGTTCTTTGATACAAGCGAGGGATTGAGATGCAAAAGCCTCATTTAACTCAAACAACCCTATATCTGATTTGTCCAACTTTGTCTGACTTAATAATTTTTTTACTGCTGGTACTGGACCTATTCCCATGATTGCAGGATCAACTCCTGCACAAGCTGCATCAACAATTTTAACAATAGGTTTTAACCCTAATTCTTTTGCTTTACTTTCTTTCATTACGATAACTGCCGCTGCACCATCATTAATACCTGAAGCATTGCCTGCTGTTACTGTTCCATCTTTTTTAAAACAAGGTTTTAACTTCGCTAAACCTTCAATAGAAGCATTGTCTCGAATATATTCATCCACATCAAATATACGTTCTTCTTTTCTACTAATTTTTACTGTTATCGGTACAATTTCATCTATAAATTTTCCAGCATCTCTAGCAGCCGCACCTTTTTGTTGGCTACGTACAGCATAAGCATCTTGCTCTTCCCTTGAAATCTTATATCTTTCCGCAACATTTTCGGCAGTAACTCCCATATGTTCCCTAGTAATTGGATCAGATAAAATAGTAATCAATCCATCTTCCAACTCTCCATGACCCATACGATAGCCAAATCTACCATTTCTTACATAATAAGGTAGCGTAGACATACTTTCTGTTCCACCTGCAACTGCAACTTCACAAAACCCCATTTGAATTTCTTGCGCTGCAGTCAAAATCGCCTGTAATCCTGAGGCACAAAGCCTATTAACACTTAGTGCTGTTGCCTCTGACGGCACTCCTGCTTTTAGAGCACTCGTCCTTGATATAAATGCATTTTCAGCTATTTGTCCTACTGAACCAAAAACAACTTCGTCAATTTGCTCTGGCTTTAACCCAGCTTTTTCAATTACAGATTTTATTGTAATCGCTCCTAAATCACTTGCACTGTGGTCTTTTAATGCGCCCCCAAAATTTCCTACAGCAGTTCTACTCCCTGCAACTATTACTATATTATCCATATTTTCCTCCTAATTCATTTTCCTAATCTAGCTACAACTTTATGTTAATTAATCTGAACATTCGATCTACGGCATCTTTTAACAATGCTTTTGTATTGGCAAAAGCTTCGTCAGGTTCTAAAAAACCGTTGATAATTGGGATTATTGATGTAATACCACACTTATATACTTCAGTAGCACCTGCTCCCATCCCTCCCACAACAGCAACAACAGGGACGTTATACTTTTTACAACTTTCTCCAATTCCACTTAATACTTTTCCATCTACTGATTGACTATCTACTCGCCCCTCGCCTGTTATAACTAAGTCCGCATTTTTTACTATGTCTGAAAATCCTATAAGATCTAAAACTGTTTCGATTCCGGATTCGAGCTTTGTATTGGCAACGGCTAGCAACGAAATACTGAATCCACCTGCTGCACCGCTACCTTTTATATCTCTTAAATTCCTCGTTTTGATTGTCTCTAATAGTTCTACATAATTTTTCAGTCCATTTTCTAAAATAATTAAATCGTCTTTATTTGCTCCTTTTTGTGGGCCGAATACCTGTGTTGCGCCTTTTTCACCAAGCAACGGATTATTTACATCACACATAATTGTAATCTCTACATTGGCTAATTCAGGATGTATATGTTCAACGTCTACATACCTTATTTTGTCTAATGTTCCACCTACTGCTTTTATCACATGATAATTTTCATCGTAAAAAACCGCTCCTAATGCTTCTAGCGCACCACTGCCTCCATCATTTGTTGCACTTCCCCCTATGGTTAAAATGATTTTCTTATATCCTTTGTCTAGCACTATCTTTATCATTTCTCCAGTGCCATATGTTGAAGTTACTAGCGGGTTTCTATCTTTTCCTACTACAAGAGGCAATCCTGATGCACTTGCAAGTTCTATAACTGCTGTATTCTTATTTATAATCCCATACTTCACTTTTATTTTTCTACCGATAGGATCACTGACCTCTACATCCTCATATCTCCCTTTTGCCATATATACTAAGGAATCCATCGTCCCTTCTCCGCCATCAGCTATTGGCAATTTGACTACTTCACAATTATCATAAATCTGCATTGCTTCTCTCTCTATTATATTTGCAATCTCCATTGACGATATTGATCCTTTAAATGAATCTGATGCAACTACAATTTTCATATTCGTCTCCTTAAAACATAAATCCTCCAGTAACAAATAATTCAGTACCAGTAACTTGTGAAGAACCATCACCCAATAGATAAACTGTGCTGTCAACGTAATCCTCTTCTGTTTGTAGTCTACCCATAGGGAAATAATTGCCTCCTACTTGGTCAAGCCATTCTTTACCAACCCCTTGCTTTTCTCTTAATTCAAGTTCGCCTGGTGTAGCTACCCATCCTATCGTAATCCAGTTAGATCGAATTAATTCTCTGGAATAATTTTTAGCCACATGCTTATAAAGTGTATACATAGCACCTTTTGAACAAGCATATGCTGCTCTATCTATTTCTCCACCATAAGCATGCATAGATCCCATATTTACAATAGATCCTCCCTCATTTTTTTGCATTTGAGCTATTGCATATTTTGTGACAAAAAATGCACTTTTGAAATTAATGCTCATAATATCATCAAATTGCTCTTCTGTAGTACTAGTAATTGGTGCCATCGATAATACAGTTCCTGCATAATTAACTAATCCGTCTATTCGTCCGTATTTTTCTACTGTTTTTAAAATCAAATCTTCACAGCACTTTTCTTGAGTAAGATCTCCTTTTACAAACATTGATTCACCACCATACAAAGCCTTTACTTCTTTTACAAATGCAGCACCCTCGTCCTGATTACGTCCACCTATTACTACTTTTGCCCCTTCTTTTGCCGCTCCAAGCGCTACTGCTCTTCCGATTCCTTTTGTTCCTCCTGTTACAATAATAACTTTTTCTTTTAATCTCATTTTACACCTCATTGTTTTCTGTGTTTTTATATTTTGCTTTATTGTTGTCTGATTTTTATTCTACATTCTATTCATTAGACTTGCAATTGAACGAATAACTAATCTTGATTCTAATTTTTGTTGCACTTTATTGCTTTCTACGAAAAAAAATGACTGCTTTTTTCATGTTTTTTCCGTTAACAAATTAACATTTTTTGTAAACAAATAATTTAAGGGATAGAATGAACTATCGTTCATTTCATATCCCTTAAGTTTATAAATTAATATGACCTACACTATCACCTTCGTATAGTTTCGGTTTATACAAAATAGATTTACTATCTCTACAAATATTATTAATTCGATCAAGTAATAATTCTGCTGCCGCAACCCCCATTTTATTAGCATCTACACCTACAGTTGTCAGTTTGATTTTTGCCTTTTGCGATATTAAAGTATTGTCATAACATATAACACTAATATCTTTGGGTATACTCAATCCACATTCCTCAAAAGCTTCCATTATTCCCACTGCCATCAAATCATTTCCGCAAAATATAGCGGTAAAATCTAACCCTTCTTTTACGAAACTTATACCTGCTTCATATCCACTTTCTCTTTTTAAATCCCCATAAAAATAACTATTTTCTGTTACAACGCAGCGAAAATCTCGCATTGCATCTTCATATCCACGCACTCTCTCAATTGTTGCTGTTGAAGAAGCACTTCCTGTAAGATGTGCTATCTTCCTATGACCGTGCTGAATCAAATGCTTGGTTGCTATATAACCACCATAATAATTATCACTACATACAGAATCTACATCCATAAATTTTAATACTCTATTTAAAAATACAATAGGCAGAACATCTGTTATTTCTTTTCGCAACCCCCTACCCTCTACAATATTCATAAATATTAAACCCGCATAATGTTGCTGAAACGCAATATTGATGTATTCTTCTTCTCGAACTTCATTATTATCACTATATCCTATCATTACTGAATAACCCTGTAATGATAGGCAATCTATTATTCCTCTAATTGACTCCATATAGAACCAGTTGTCAAGATCTCCCACTACTATCAGAATTACTTTGCATTTACTTTTGATCTTTCTTATTTCCATAATGTTGGTTCTATAATTCTTTTCAATTAATAACTCCTCAATCTCTTTTCTAGTATTTTCCTTAACATTTCCAGCATTGTTTAATACTCTAGATATTGTCGAACTTGAAAATCCGCTCATTTCAGATAATTCTTTAATTGTAATTCCCATTTTTTTCTCCTCTTATCTAATCGTTAAAAAATATACGTTTTTTTCTTATTCATTTTACCAATTGAATAATTTTTTCATTTTCACCTTTCTTTTATGAAATTTTACGTCATTTATTTTACGTCATTTTTACCTATATCTCCCCTTTTTTTATTCATCTTATAGTATATATTAACATGTATTTGATTTCTATTAAATAAAATAAACAAAAAATTGCAACTTAAATTCTTTTTTTATGTAAAAATGTTCAAATTGATAAGATGTGCTTCATCTCTGCAACCGATTTCCCCACTACAACCTCGGATTTGAGCTAAGATACTGGTAAACCATAATATGCACACACAAGAAAATCCTATTAAGTTCATAGCAGAAACTTAATAGGATTTTGAAAGTAAGTTAACGGATTCAATTTTTGTTCTAACACTCTTTAGTATCTTAATCTATTTTCTTAATATTATTTCGATTGCTTTTCTTTTGCTAGTTCATCAACATGTGAAGATATGCATAGTTTTTCTTTCATTATATAAAAAAGTCTATTGCTATTTCAAGAAATTTCAAGATTCACTTCATTGATTTCACTATCCTAATGCAAATAGTAACTTCGGCAAAGTATC
>CAYJPS010000048.1:0-16252 GCA_964372135.1 uncultured Treponemataceae bacterium
TTAAGATAATTGTACCAGCTTTAATAATAAATGCTTTTCCTCGAGACATCATTGAAACAAAGGCTCTCCAAAGACTTGGTACTTTGTATTCAGGAAGTTCTATAATAAAGAATGATTTTGCATGTTTTTCACCAGTAATACGTTGAATAAGGAGCGCAGCTACAATAATAAGAGCAATTGCAAAGAAATACATAGTTGTACTTACCCAAGAAGCACCTGCAAAGAATGATCCTGCAAAAAGTGCAATAACAGGAAGCTTAGCACCACATGGCATAAAAGGAGTTAACATTGCTGTTGTTCTTCTTTGTCGTGGGTTTTGAATTGTTCTTGTAGCCATAACACCTGGAATACCACATGCTGTACCTACAACCATAGGAATAATTGATTTACCAGATAAACCTACTAATCGTAAGAATCTATCCATAACAACTGCAACACGAGCCATGTAACCACAATCTTCTAGTAACGCAATTAAAAAGAACATAACCATAATGAGTGGAAGAAATCCTACAACAGCGATTACACCACCAATAATACCATCAACTAAAAGGGCTTCTAAGAAAGGACTTGCACCAGCACCAGCTACAGCACCGCGCACAGCTTCCATTCCACCTTCTAAAAGGCCTACTAACCAGTCAGCAATCCATACACCAACATAGTTTTGTGAAATAGAGAAAATAAGCCAAATTGCAACAGCAAAAAGAGGAATCCCAAGCCATTTGTTTGCTAATACTTTATCAGCAGCATCTTGTGCATTTGCTTTATGAGAACTTGTTTTTCTAGCTTCTACATCACTCGTAATTTTCTTTACTAATTCATATCGCTTTTTATCATTTTCAATAACTGCTTTTTCATCTGCGGTGTCCGCAATTGAAAGGTCTGATACAGCCCCTTGTGATTTTCCTTTAACAGAAAGAGCTGCTTCTACTAGTTTTTGTAATCCATTGTCTTTAGATGATGTTGAAATTGTTTTTACAACAGGACATCCTAATGTACTTGAAAGCTTGTCTACATCAATATTGATTGATTTTTTTTCGTTAAGATCACTTTTGTTAAGTGCTACTACAACAGGAATGCCAATTTCTAAAAGCTGTGTAGTAAAAAACAAACTTCTACTTAAATTTGTTGCATCTACAATGTTAATAATAACATCAGGGTTTTCATTTTTTACAAAGTTTCTTGTAATGTTTTCTTCAGATGTAAACGGTGACATTGAATATGCCCCAGGTAAGTCAACACAAATAAGTTTTTCGCTTCCAGATGCAATTGAGCTTTTTATCTCACCTTCCTTTTTTTCAATGGTAACCCCAGCCCAGTTTCCAACCTTTTCAATTCTCCCTGTAACAGCATTAAAAAGTGTAGTTTTTCCGCTGTTTGGATTTCCTGCCAATGCAATCCTCATCGATTACGCTCCTTGTTTTTTTGTTATTCTTATCTAATTTTTGTTATATTTTTCTAACAATTATAATAAAAAAAATTATTCTACTATTATTGATTTTGCAAAATCTTTATCAATACTATACCGTGCATCTTTTACAACAATTACATATGTTGATGAAACTATTGAAACTACGGTTATTTCTTCACCTGGATAACACCCAAGCGTGAATAAAAAATGTTCTAATTCCTTATCTTGAGTGTCGAGACGCTTTATTTTTAACGTCGTATTGAGTTCAATTGTTGTTAAATTTTTTTCATCCATAAAAAACACTCTATCTGTAAACAATTAACACCACCCTAAAGTTATGTATATCTAACAAAGTAAATATACACCATTCTTCTTGTTTTGTCAATAATAATTTATAGATTTATTACTTTTTTCCTTGTCTTTTATACACGACAACCACTAAAACTGCTGTCATTAGTTCCGCAAAGGGTATGGATAACCACATTCCATTCATTTGAAAGAGGGCAGACATAAACATAACGCCTATAAGAATAAAAATAAAGGTTCTTGAAAAAGAAATGAGAGCAGAAGTTTTCCCGTCCGAAAGCGCTGTAAAATGGCTGGAAGCAAAAATATTTATTCCAGAAAATAAAAATGAAAATGAAAAAAGTTTCATACCAAAGCTAATAAGCTCATTTACATAACTACCTTTTTCTGCAAAGGCATAGGCAATAAAATCTGAACCACAAAAAGCTGTTGCAAACATTATTATAGATGTTACAACAACAAAAGAAAAGCACATACTTTGAATCTTTTTCAAATACACTTTATTTTCAGCTCCAAAATGAAAACTAATAACTGGGGCAACTCCCATTGAAAAACCTATAAAAAGAGCAACAAAAACAAATTGGGCATATAACACTGCAGTAAGAGAAGCAACTCCATCTGAACCAGCATAACGCATCATCATAAGATTAAATACAAGAGTTGTAACGGCTCCCGACAAATTTGTAACCATTTCAGAAGAGCCATTGGCACACGTTTTTTTTATTGCCCAAGGTGCAAGCACAGGACTTTGAAAATGTAACCCTTTTTTATTTTTAAAGAAAAAGAAACTTCCTATAATAGCAGGTATACAACCTCCTAAACCTGTTGCAAGGGCCGCGCCTTCGATTCCAAGCCCACAAGGAACTATAAAAATATAGTCAAACACAATATTAAAAACACCAGCCCCAAGAGTAGTTGCCAGCCCTAACTTCGGCTTCCCTGCCGTAATAAAAAAACTTTGATATATAAATTGTAAAACTTGTGCGGGAGAAAATAACACGAATATGCGTATATACGATACACCATAGGGTAATAAAACATCATTCGCACCTAGTAATCTTACCAGAGGTTCTGCAAAAATAAATGTCAACGTTGCCCCGATAACTGTTATAGATATTATAGTTACCGTTAGTAAAGAAAAAATTCTGTTCGCTTCGATTTCTCTCTTTTGTCCCAACATAGCACCTATAAGCGCACTTCCCCCTGTTGCAAACATAAATCCCACTGAACCAAAAATTTGCTGTAATGGAAATATAATATTTAATGCAGATAGTGCATCGGTGTTCACAAAACGGGCAACAAAAAGACCATCAACTATAGTATATGACGAAATAAAAATCATCATGACTATTGAAGGAAAAGCATACCTCAACAGCCCGGAAAATGTAAACTCTGTTGATATTTTATTATCACCCATTCTATACTTCCTTTTTTTTTAGCTTAAGTTTATCATTTTCTTTTTCAAGTTGTTTTGTAAAATACTTTAAAACATCAAAAAAGCAATTAAGTTCTTTATCTGAAAATTTTTTTCCAGTTTTTGAAGTTATTTTTTCAAAAATCTCATCGCTCTCTTTCCAAGCTTTCTTTACTATCTGTGGAACTCGTATATGATACACTCTTTTATCTTTTTCAGATTGTTCACGAATAATTAGTCCCTTTTTTTCAAGCTCGTTCATTTTTAATGTAACAGCCGACTTTGTTAAGCCAAGCATTCCAGCAATATCACTTATTGTATTGTACTCAGAAAAAGAAAGAATGGATAAGTACTTTCTAGTACTGTATGAAAGTGTAGAAAAAAATGAGCTTTGTGTTTGAATTTTAAAATCATGAATTTCAATTTCTTTTATGTACTTTAAAATTGCCTTATCATATGTACTCATAAGTCCTCTTCATAATTAGTTTAGAAAACCAAACTAATTAGTTAATTTTACTTAACTACTTTAATCATTTTATTATGTTTTGTCAAGAGAAGGTTAAAATTTTGTAACTATATTTTAACTCCTAATTGACACTTCTAAATGATAGAAGTATACTGTCCTTTATATCATTCACACAATAAAAAGGAGCTCCAATTTGTTCAATTGGTTTAATTTCATACTTTATGCATTGATTACTTCTATTACACCTGGACCGAACAATATTATGTCGATGTCCAATGGGAAAAGGCTTGGCATTAGAAAATCCATCTCATTCAACTTTGGTGTCGGTATTGGTGTGTGCATGCTCTTGTTTCTTAGTGCATGGTTGGCGAGCACAGTAAGCGCTTTTTTGCCTAAATTAAGCTTTCCTATGAAAATTTTAGGAGCTACATATATGCTATATTTAGCTTTTAAGGTTTTTAAAAGCAAAGGTGAATTAAAGGAAAACTATCGTAAAACTTCATTATTAATAGGAGCAATGCTACAATTTATTAATCCAAAAGCATATCTTTATTCAATTGTTACAATGGAAATGTATATATTACCATATTATAACACTCCACACACAATTATTATGTTTGCAATTCTGTTGTCATCAATAAGTGTTCTATGCACCATTTGTTGGACATGTTTTGGAAGCCTCTTAGAAAAACTGTTTTCTAAGTATGCTCGTATCACAAATACTATTATGGCTCTGTTACTAGCATATTGTGCATTAAGCTTATTTCTTTAGAGCCCTTTGAAAACTAATTCTTTTTGCTTGCAAATTTTTTGTGTACATGCTATTATATATCTACAAAACACATATGTGATATTTTATTTTAAAATGCAGGAGAAAAAAGATCTTGGCAGACGAACCATTAGACCTCGGGAAAAAAGTTTTTTTTCTACATGCTCCTCCTGATTTTCAAGACATCGTTGTGCCCATGCTTTCCTCTGTAGGGTACGAATTATATTTACTTTCTAGCTATAAACATGCTAAAGCTATTTTAAAGCAATATCCTGATTCTGTAATTTTCATTTGCATAGACAAAGAAATTTTGATAGACCAGTGGTATAATTTTGTTTCCAGTTTTTCCGAGGATCCTAGCCTAAAAGATATTATTATTGGTGTTATGGCTACATATGCAGGAAAAAATGAAAAAGATCACTTTTTACTAAATACCTCTATACCTGGAGGGTTTGTCTCCCTGGCGCAAGACCCAATCATTGTACACGACTACATACACAGTATATTGAGTATAAATGCTGCTAAAGGGAAAAGAAATTTTGTTAGAGCCTTTTGTGAAGATCAAACTGATATTTCAGCGACGTATGAAGTAAATAATCTTCCATGCCCTTTGAGAATTTGTAATATTAGTTCCGCTGGGTTATTATGCAAGGTTCATGCAAGTTTAGCTCCTTTGTTTCCAGCAAATAAACGTTTAATAGGTTTTTCAATCACACTACGTGAACAAAAAATAGTGTGCCCCATAACCGTTTTTCGAACTTATTTGGACGGGAACAGTTTACAAATTGTACTTCTTTTTCCAGAAGAATTACCCTACATTAAAAGATCCCTAATAGACATGTATGTTCGCATACTTCTCCAAGAAAGAATTGATGCAAAAATTAAAACTCTACCTGAAGATACTGACGATTACACAGAAAGACAAAAATCTGCAATCGTTGGAGACTCAGACGAGGCTTTTTTAATTTCAGAAGAATAACAAGCGACGACCTCCTGTCGGCTTTTCCTCACCTTCGTTCGGCGGCTCTCCGTTTCAAGTCCCTTCCTTTCAGTTGGGCATAAAAAAAGCAATCTCACCATAATACAATAGAATTTATAAATTGCGACATGGAGGTCGCTAAACGGTATAATTACACGATGTTTTTGACGCAGTCAAAAACTCGGTAGTAAAAATTGGCAAGGACGCCAATTTTTACGAAGCCAACTGTGGGACTTCTTTTTTCTTCATACTTCCCTGCATTCGAAAAAAGCCGCCTTCGCATCTGTCGACGACCTCCTGTCGCCTTTTCCTCACCTTCGTTCGGCGATGCTCGGTTCAAGTCCCTCCCTTTCAGTTGGCATTAAAAAAGCACTCTCACCATAATACAATAGAATTTATAAATTGCGACATGGAGGTCGCTAAACGGTATAATTACACGATGTTTTTGACGCAGTCAAAAACTCGGTAGTAAAAATTGGCAAGGACGCCGATTTTTACGAAGCCAACTGTGGGACTTCTTTTTTCTTCATGCTTCCCTGCATTCGAAAAAAGCCGCCTTCGCATCTGTCGACGACCTCCTGTCGCCTTTTCCTCACCTTCGTTCGGCGATGCTCGGTTCAAGTCCCTCCCTTTCAATTGGGCATAAAAAAAGCACACCATTCGGTGCACTTTTTTAGCCAACTGTGGGACTTGAACCCACTACCTGCACGTTACGAATGTGCTGCTCTGCCAGGTGAGCTAAATTGGCATGATAGTTCAATTATACAAACAAAAATATTTATCGTCAAGATAAAAGAGCCGTCTTCCCTAAAGGAAAACGGCTCTTCTTTTTCTAAAAAATTTATACTATTTTTTCTTCAAATATTTTACACTGTCAAGTGCAACAGCAGCTATAATTATTAAACCTTTGAACACAAACTGCAAGTTTGTATCTATTCCTAAAAAAGTAAGACAATATGTGAGACCTGTAAAAATAATAACCCCAACTACCGCTCCTCCTATTTTACCGATACCACCGCTAAATGAAATACCACCTACAACACAGGCAGCTATCGCATCTAGCTCGTATCCTTGTCCTGTACCTGCGCTTGCGTTCGCTCTAAAAGCTTCAAAGAAGGCCCCAACTCCATAGAATATACTGGCCATAATAAAAACACCCATGGTTACTTTGGTTACGCTAATCCCGCTCACACTTGCAGCCTCTGCGTTACCACCAACCGCATACATGTTTTTCCCAAAAATTGTTTTATTCCAAATAAACCACGCTACCACTACAGCAATTGCAGCAGGTATTATCAATTTCGGAAAAGTTATTAACTCTCCATTCATTACCCCTAGTATCCACCTGCCCCCAAGCAAATCTTTTATTTCGCCGTCGATAGAACCAACCGGAGTTCCCCTTGTTCCAAAAAACAAAAGACCATAAATAATAAGCTGTGTAGCCAATGTAGAAATAAATGGGTGTATCTTTAGCTTAGCAGAAAAAATACCCGCAAAGGAGCTAAACAACACACAGAGAAAAACTGAAATACTTAGCGCCATAACAACGCGCCACAGCATAGGTATTAATGAAAAATCCCACGGTCCCATTCCAAACACCGTTACAATATTCATTCCAGGGTGCAAAATAAGACCTGTTGTAACGGCTCCTAACGCAACCATACGCCCTACGCTCAAGTCTGTACCAGCAAGTAAAATAAGCCCTGCTACACCAAGAGCATAAAACATACGAGTAGAAGATTGCTCTAGAATTGTAAAAATGTTAGGCAAAGACAAAAGATTTCCTCGGCCAGAAATTGGCGCTACAATGATACATACTATGAAAAAAATTAATATAGCTAGATATAATCCATTTTCAAGCAAAAATTTTGAACCTGTGAAGTTATATATATAGTCCTTCGTATTTAACACTATATCTTCAGAAAAAACAGCCTTTCCATTCCTTAGGCTTCTATTTAACTGAACATGATCTACATAGGCTTGTTTTTTTGCAGCCTTACAAAAGCCGATTTTTGTAGTGAAATGATTTTTTGCATCAAAAAGGGCAGATTGCACTTCGTATTTATAGGCTAGTATATCTTCTTTAAGAGCATCAACATCAACTTTTGCAGGCTTTTCAACGTAAGAAGAACGTATTTTTTGCACTCCCTCAGCTCCAGATTTTTTAATATCTGCAACTTCGATTTTATACTCTTCTTTCAATTTTGCAATTTTCTCGTTCTCTGTATTAATAACTTGCTTATTATATCTAGCAGAAACTTTATTAGCATACTCAACTGCTTCTTTTTCTATCTTTTTTTCTTCTGCTTTATTCTTTTTTTCAACAGTTTTTGCTAAAGCAATATTATCTTTATGCTCTTGAATAACGCGTTGCTTTTGCACAGCATCAAGCATTTTGTTTTTCTTTGCTATAAAAAGTTCTTGTTTTAGCTCAAGAATTTTGTTTACGCCATCTTTTCGCAATTCATAGAGTTTATTTACATACTCTTGTATTTTGGCATCATCTTCAAGTGCGTTTTGTTTTATTGTTTGATCTGACATTTACACCCTTCCTTTTACAAATATTTTGCTGAAAGTCTCAGCAATTCTTCTTGATTTGTGTCTTTTGTATTGACAACCCCAGCTATTTTGCGATTTGACATAACTGCAATACGATTTGTAATTCCTAGAATTTCAGGCATTTCACTGGAGACAACTACTATTGTTTTACCTTCTTTTGCCATCTTGATTATTAGTTGATATATTTCATATTTTGCTCCAACATCGATTCCGCGAGTTGGTTCATCCAAAAGAAAAACCTCAGGCTTCCTTTCAAGCCATTTTCCAATAATGACTTTTTGCTGGTTTCCTCCACTTAGAGCTGTTATTAAATCTTCAACGGATACACATTTTGTTTTCATCACTTTTACTTCATGATTTGCAGCTTCAAACATTTTTCGCTCAGATAAAAGACCTAAAGTTTTATAACTTCCTAGATTTGTTATAGTAGTATTAAACTTAATAGTTCCCTTCCCGAACATTCCATTAAACTTTCTTTCTTCTGTCACAAGAGCAAAGTTATAATCCATAGCATCTCTACTGCTTTTAAAGCGCAGCTTCTTACCATTAAGGATTATTTCTCCTGAGGCAATTGTTCTTATTCCAAATAATGATTCTAAAAGCTCACTTCGCCCTGCTCCGACCAACCCATAAAGACCAAATATCTCTCCTTTTTTTACTGTAAAAGATATTTCATCTAGAATAGGGTCAAACTTTGTAGTAAGGTTTTTTACTTCAAAATAGTCTTTTCCAGGTACATTATCAACCGCAGGAAAGCGATTATCTAAGGAGCGCCCAACCATGGCAGAGATTAACTCGTTCATGGTTGTTCCCTTTGTTGGTTTAGACATAATCATTTTACCGTCGCGCAAAACGGCAACCTCATCACAAATTTCAAAAATTTCATCCATTTTATGTGATATATATATAAACGAAACTCCTCTGTTCCGTAATTCTTCTACTATTGAAAAAAGTTTTTTTATTTCCACTTCTGTTAATGATGAAGTGGGTTCATCAAGAACAATTATTTTTGAGTCATACGAAACAGCCTTTGCTATTTCTACCATCTGCCTTTGTGATACAGACATTGTTCTCATAACTGTTTTTGGATTCACGTTCATGTTTAGAGAAGAAAACAACTTAGTTGTTTCTGTAAACATCCTGTTTTCATCAACCACACCGCCTTTTGTTGGGTAGCGACCTAAAAAAATATTATCAGTGACGGTTCTATCTAAACATTGATTTAACTCTTGGTGCACCATGGCAACACGATTTTCTAAAGCTTCTTTTGGGGTTTTAAAATTTATTGTTTTTCCAAGAAGAGAAAAATGTCCTTCATCTTTTGCATAAATACCAAAAAGACATTTCATCATGGTGGATTTTCCAGCTCCGTTCTCTCCCATAAGACCAACAACGCTGCCTTTTTTTACTGTTAAACTAATACCGTCAAGAACTTTATTTTTTGCAAATGACTTTGACAGATTTTTTATCTCTAATACTACATCACCCATCAGCTTTCCTTTGTATAATCGAAAAACTGTGGCAATAAATTTTGCCACAGTTTTCAAATGTAAATTCTATGTAGAATTTATAAAGACTCTTAGTACTTTAATTTATCTGTGTAGTCAGGACCAGAGTTTGTTCTAACCATATTAATTGCATATGCATCGTATGCATTAAGGTTTGTAAATCTATCTAATACAACAGATTCATTTTGTCCATCACCTTGAACAATAGTTAATTCAATGTTTAGTAAAGGAGCATAATATTCCAAAGCTGGAACATAGTTTGATGAAAGGAAGTTATCTCCCGCATTATAAATAGTTAAAAGAACTTTTTTTGTAGGTGCATCTGATTGCTTAATTCCTGAATCTCTTGTTCCTGCTGTGTAATTTTGCCAGTTGTCTGAGTTAACACCTGCATTTTCAGCTAAAACAGCTTTTGTTTCTGGAATGTAAATAACTGGAGCAGTGATTTTATTTCCGTATGCGTCTGGTTCTGTAATACCTTTAGTATAAACATCATCCCCTGTTAAACCATCCATAAGATTTCTAAGAACTTGGAGTGTTGCTGTTGCTTGAGCGTCAACGTTTTGAGAAACAGTTCCGCTCACAATTCCAGCTCCAATATCTTCAGGTACACCTGGATTTGCATCATAACCAAAAACAGGAACACCAGCTGGGTAGTTAGAAGCTTGAAGTGCTCCTAATGCCATACCATCATTGTTTGAAACAACTAAGTCAATTTGAGTTCCGTATTGTGTTGCCCAAAGACCCATAGCATCTGTTGCTGCATTTGCATTCCATGTTGAACCATCTGTTCCTGTCATAGCTTTGCCTTCTAGCTCAACAACTTTATAAGTTCTTCCACCAACAGTTACTGAGCCTTCTTTCGCTACACCAGGATCTGTTGATCCATCCCATGTACCTAAAGCTTTGCGAATACCTTCTGTTCTTGCTTTTGAGTCATTGTGTCCAACATCTCCAATACAAAGAACGTAACCAATAGTACCATCACCATTTCTGTCAAGACTTGCATCTGCGTCTGCTAAATAATCTGTGATGAGCTTACCTTGTACTGCACCGCCACCAGCTGCATCAAAACCTACATAGTATGTTTTGTCATTCCAATTCATAGTGTCCATATCAATGGTACCAGTTGTTGGATCAGATGGTTGTCTGTTAAAGAAAACAACAGGTTTGTCTTGATTAAGAACAACGTCACTGTCAGCTCCACCGCCTGCAAAAGCGATACCTGCTACTAAAGATAGCATTAAAAGAATACCAATTACTTTTTTCATTTTTTCCTCCTACTGAAAAAATGTGCGCATTCGCGCCTCAAAATTTTTGTGCGTTAAAAACGCTAGGTATAATTATTGCACTGATTGTGTAACTTGTCAATATAAATTAGACAGATTAACGCTTTTTATGGATAGATTTTACCTGTTTATGGGTTGTTTTTGAAAAATTATTTTATTATTTCAATGACACAGTGTAATGCTACTCCATATTTTTTAACATTTGCGGAATATCATATATAGTCTGCAGTACTTCAAAAACACCTAAAGCAGAAGGTGTTTCATTCTTGTACCTACCAATTAAGTCGATTAATATACCCTTTCCCCCTATCTCTGAGAATCCTTTTACATATTTTAGATGATCATCAAAAAACAGAGTTTCTTCTATTTTATAACCTTTTTCCTCAATAGCTTTAATGTATGCATGTTTATGAGGTTTACCAAGAAAATTATTATCCTCTAAATCATACACGCCGTCAAACAAGTCATATACTTGTAAATGATTCAAGATGCAATCTGCATGTACTTTTGGAGCATTGGTTAAAACGGTAAGATGATACTCTTTTGCTAAATTTTGTAAAAAAGGACGCAAGTCGGGATCAAATTCTACTTCCTCTTTTTCACAAGGTGGATGCAAAAAGGCAAAATAAGCCTTTGTGTCTTTCAAATTTTTTTCTTTTAACAACCATTCCAATGTTGTACCTGCCCTTGTGAGCCCCTCTTGCCGTATTTCAGTAGCTTGTTCTATTGAAACATCTAAAAACTCAGACACAAACTGTATAATTCTCTGTGTCATGTTTTTATCTATACTGCTTGTTTCAGGATATAGGGTGTTGTCCATATCAAAAAGTAGATTTTTTATCTTCATAGGTATAAGAATAATATAAATGGGCATATTATTCAATATGAAAACTTTTAGAAACTACTTTCTTTTTTAATTGACATTTTTCTTAATTCTGTTATAATTTTGGTGTATGAAAATATTAATAATTGGCGGAAGCGGGATAATTAGCTCTCGAATAACTGAAAGACTTTTTAGAAGCGGTCACGACCTCTATATATTAAACAGAGGGACTAACTCAAATTATTTAAACTCAATTTGCACTCAACAAAATACAAACGAGAAAACAATAAAAGGTCGTCTAACCCACTTAACAGGTGATTCCTATAATAAAGAGGAGCTAGCAAGTGTAGCTTTGTCCGTTCTAGGCCTTCATGAACAATTTGATGCAGTGATAGACTTTATTGCATACTTACCTGAGCATGTTCAAAAAGATTATGAGATTTTTAAAAATAAAACAAAACAATTTATTTTTATTAGTTCTGCATCAGCTTACCAAAAACCACTTTCAAACTATATTATTACAGAGGGAACACCCCTAGCTAATCCATATTGGGAATATTCAAGAAATAAAATAGCGTGTGAAGATTTTCTTATAGATAAATATCGAAAAGACGGCTTTCCAATAACTATTATCAGACCAAGCCACACCTACGATGAAAGGTCAATCCCTTTAGGAGTACATGGCAAAAATGGCAGTTGGCAAATAGTAAAGCGTATGATTGAAGGAAAGGCTGTAATAATTCATGGAGACGGAACATCCTTATGGACAATGACACACGCAGAAGACTTTGCTAAAGGCTTTTGTGGGTTAATAGGAAATATTCATGCTATTGGTGAGAGTGTGCAAATTACAGGTGATGAAACCCTCTCTTGGAACCAAATATATGAAAGCTTTGCTCGAGCCCTTTCTGTTGAATTGAGAGCCATACATGTTTCATCTGAATTTTTAGCAGCTTCAAGTGATTTCGACTTGTTTGGAAGTTTAATAGGAGACAAAGCAAACTCTGTTGTGTTTGATAACACAAAATTAAAGCGCCTTGTGCCAGGGTTTCATTCAACAATTAGATTTGACGATGGAATAAAAAGAACTATTGAATACTTACTTTCTCACCCAGAGTTACAAAAAGAGGACCATGAATTTGATTCGTGGTGTGATGCGGTAATAGAAGCCCAAAAAGAGGCTATTCAGGCAGTACAAAAAGCAATGACAAAGCAGTAAAAGGAAGAGCATGAAAACAGAACACGAAAAACTACAAAAATACTGGACGATAACCTTAGATTTATTAAGACCTTTTTTGAAATGGCTGTATGGTTATTCTTATGAAATAGCACCCGAAATTGAGGGAAACTATCTTGTTCTTGCAAATCATAACAGCAACCTCGACCCGTGGCTTTGCGGTCTAAGCTTTAAAAGGCAAATGTATTTTTTGGCAGGCGAAAATGTATACAGGCTAGGTTTTCTCTCAGTTCTAGTAAAAAACCTCTGGGCACCCATTTCCAAAGTCAAGGGGAAAAGTGATGTAACGGCAATGATGAAACTTCTTCGCCATTTAAAGGACGGGCACAATTGTAGTCTTTTTCCTGAAGGAAACCGATCCTTTGATGGACGCACAGAACAAGTAGGGACTGCTATCGGAAAACTTGCAAAAACATCAGGCGCAAGCCTTGTAACGTTTAAGTTTGAAGGACTATATTTTTCTACACCTAGATGGGGAACTTTTATGAGAAGGGGAAAAGCAAGCGGAAAGGTTATAAATGTATATACAAAAGAGCAGTTAAAAGAAATGACTGCTGAAGAAGTTGCTAAGCATATAAATGAAGATATTTATGAAGATGCTTATGCAACACAAGAGAAAAATCCTGTAAAATTCAAAAACCACAAAAGGGCAGAAACTATAGAGTCTGTCCTTTTTGCATGTCCTTCTTGCACTGCTATAAGCAGCATAACATCAAAAAAGCATAGCTTTTGGTGTAAAAAGTGTAATGCAAAAGCAATTTTTTCAGAATTTGGATATATAGAAGGTGACTTTAAGTATAAAACAATAACCGAGTGGGAAGCATGGCAACAGACGCACATAAAAACATACATTGATAAGTGTCTAAAAGAAACACCAAAAAAGCCTCTTTTATGGGATGACTATGTAGAGCTCACCCTTGTTGATATAGACCATAATGAAAAAATAATTAGCAAAGGAAAATTTGAGTTCTATGCTGATAAAATAAAAGTAGGAAATTACGAATATTTATTTAAGGGAATAAATAATTTTGACATGGTATTTAGACGCACCCTGCTTTTTAACACAAAACTAAACGAAAACTTTCAAATCTTTTCAAAACAATTTTTATGCGCAAGAAGCTATATCTTTGCGTTCAGATATCTACAATCAAAAACAAAATAATGTCTTTCATGTATCTATAGGAGAAAAAATGGAAATCACAGCACAAAACATGGAACTTTGGGGTGGCGTTGTTCAATTTGGAATACTAAGTTTACTTCTGCTATGCACAAACATCCTTCGAACTAAAATAAAAGCCGTACGAAGTCTTTTAATGCCAACAGCCGTTTTAGCAGGATTTATTTTACTAGCACTTCGTAGCACAGACATTCTTAACATCAACGTTGAATTGCTCGAAACACTCACCTACCATGGCTTAGGGCTTGGTTTTATAGCAATGTCACTTAGAGTAAAAAATAAAAACGAAATGGAATCTAGTACTGGCTTTTTGCCAGTTAAAAATGGCGCAGTTATAGTTTCTACATACCTTGTACAAGCGCTCATAGGACTTCTTATTTCTATTATTCTTTCTTTTACATTCATGCCAAACCTCTTTAGAGCATCTGGCATATTGCTACCAATGGCATATGGTCAAGGACCTGGGCAAGCTAATAATATTGGCGCTAGTTATGAAGCACAGGGCTTTATTGGCGGACAATCCTTTGGCCTCGCTTTAGCGGCAGCAGGGTTTTTGTGTGCTTGTATTATGGGCGTAATATACCTTAACATTATTAAAAAGAAAAACAAAGTTTCTGTTGAACATTTTAAGCATGAAGAAACAAACCTCTCAACAGATGTTTTTCAATCAAAAGGTGAAATACCAATTGCAGAATCCGTTGACAAATTCTCAATCCAAATGGGTATGGTTTTAGCTTTATACGGTGTTACGTATTTTGCAATGTACGCAATAACAACCTCTATAGACACCTATGCCCCTTCTCTATCGTCATTAGTAAACCCCTTGGTTATGGGCTTTAACTTTATGTTTGGCGCAGCCTTTGCTTCTATTACAGCTGCCATTCTTGCAAAACTCAAAAAAAAGAATTTGGTAAAACATCAATACCAAAATAATTATTTATTAAACAGAATTTCAGGCTATGCTTTTGATCTTATGATTATAGCAGGAATTGGCGCAATAGACATTGGAGAACTTTCAGGTCTTTGGGTTCCCTTTATCCTTATGAGTGTAGCAGGCGGGATTGGAAGTCTTTTCTACTTACACTGGGTTTCAAAAACATTGTATAAAGAGTATGTTGAACAAGGATTTATTGCAATGTTTGGTATGATGACAGGAACAATTAGCTCAGGTATTCTTTTACTAAGGGAAATAGACCCTCTGTATGAGTCCCCTGCAGCAAACAACCTTCTAACAGGAACCGCTACAGCCATTGTGCTTGCCCTTCCTATTTTAGTTCTTGTAGGAATTGCCCCACAAAGCCCTGCAATGTCATTAATAATACTTCCAATAATAATTGCTTATCTTATAGTAATGCTATTTATTATCTTTAAGGTAGGGAAGAAAAAAGGGTAATATTTTACTACGAAAAAAGCTGCCGATTGGCAGCTTTTTTTGACGTCATCCCGAGTCCAGCTGA
Source organism: uncultured Treponemataceae bacterium (assembly GCA_964372135.1). Lineage (GTDB taxonomy): Bacteria > Spirochaetota > Spirochaetia > Treponematales > Treponemataceae > CAYJFX01. Next base: position 15,393 of record CAYJPS010000048.1, read on the forward strand.
GGGATCTCTTTCTTAAATGGGATTTCTCGACTCACGTATCAAAACGACATATTAATTGTAGGTTTTTTATTTTATCACTTGTAAATGTAAATCTCTCATTTGCTCTTCATCGACCAATGATGGGCATTCATCCATTGGGCTTTGTGCAAAAGAGTTTTTAGGGAAGGCAATAACTTCTTTTATAGAAGTTTCCTTACACATAAGCATTACAAGTCTATCTAAACCAGGTGCAATACCGCCATGTGGAGGTGCCCCGTACTTAAATGATTCTGTTAAGAAACCAAATTTCTTTTCGCCTTCTTTTTCATCAAAACCTACAATTTTGAAAATGCGTTTTTGTAAGTCTGGGTCGTGAATACGAATTGAACCTGAAGCAAGCTCGTAGCCATTAAGAACAAGGTCATAAAGGTCTCCCTTTACGCTACCTGGATCACTTTCAAGTGTTGCATGATATTTTTCTTGTGGCATAGTAAACATATGGTGCGCTGTGTCCCATTTGTTTTCTTCTTCATTGAACTCAAACATAGGAAAGTCAATAATCCATGCAAATGCAAACTTATCAGCATCGCAAAGATTTAAGTCTTTTCCAAGTCGAGTACGAACCGCACCAAGAGCTGTACAGGCAACTTTTCTACTTGTATCTGCTACAAAAAGAACTAAATCGCCTTGTTTTGCCCCAAATTTAGCGCAAATATCGTCCGTTTTGCCTTCAAAAAACTTAGAAATACCACCTTCAAGTCCTGCAGCTCCTACTTTCATCCAGCCTAAGCCTTTTGCTTTGTAGATTTTTGCAGTACCTTCAAGATCTTCAATTAATTTACGGCTATATTTTTCAGCTTGGCCTTCTACAACAAGCGCTT
>CAYJPS010000049.1:0-16062 GCA_964372135.1 uncultured Treponemataceae bacterium
TAAGTGAGTCAACTGCAGCTTGTTCAGCATCTATCGAAACTATTACTACATCTCTGCCAGGACCAATTGAGTTTTCCTCTAAGGCTTCAATTATCCCAAGTGCCATCCCGTCATTGTGAGAGAAAATAATGTCTGGTTTTTCATTTTCCTGTAACCAGTTGTCCATTACTTCTTTTCCCAACGAGCGTAAAAAGTCTCCAGTTTCACTTGCAATTATTTTAAATTTTGGATCTACTGATATCACTTCTCTAAATCCGTTATATCTGTCTATAGCAGCCGAAGAGCTATCCGTTCCTCTCATTTCAAAAATGGTATACGTATTATCGCTATCATCATATCTACGTTGCAAATAATATGCTGCTTCTCTTCCTTCTTGTGTATTATCTGGACCAATATACCCTGCATAAAGACTTTCATCTTCTATTGTAATCTTTCTATCTACAACTATAACAGGAATGTTAGCATCTTTTGCTTCTGTAAGTACATTTTCCCAACCATCTTGAACTATGGGAACAAGAATTATTGCATCAACTTGATATGAGATGAAGGAACGAAGTGCCTTTATTTGATTTTCTTGTTTTTGCTCTGCATTGTTATAAATGACTTGAATGCCAAGACTTTTTCCTGCATCTAGTACAGATTTAGTGTGTGCAATTCTCCATGCACTTTCAGCACCTATTTGTGAAAAACCAACAATAATATTTTTTTTTGAATCTTCATTTTCTTCTGACTTGTCACTATTTGAACAAGCACAAAAAAGAAAACATACGAAAATAATAAAAAAGCTAGACTTTTTACTCATATTTTTATCCCTACAAGGTACGGTAATATATCTATTATAAAAAGTCAAGCTCTGTTTTCATTAAGTATAAATGTTTACTAAATGTTATTTTCTGCCATCCAGCAAAAACTTTTTTTCTTTTTCCTTTAGATCAAGGCCGATGGTACCGCCAGGATTCATCATAAAATCCTTATCAAAGTATTCCTTAAGAGCTTTAAATGCACCAAACTCTTTTCTTCCAAGCGAACCTTCAAGCCACGGTGCAAACATTTTTCCAATACCGTGATGATGACTCATTGCAGCTCCAGAGGCTTGAATTGCATCTAAAATAGTTGAATGATACTTGAGAAATTCATCTGCTTTGTCCATCTTGGTTATAAAAATAAAGTAAAGATTTGCTCCCTGTGGATAGACATGCGACATGTGCGTAGTTACTACTGTATTAGGTAGTTTGTGACATACCTCGCGCACATCTCTATGTACCTTTGCCATATTAGACCAGTTTACCGTACATTCAAGCGTATCGGTAATAATACCAAAGTCCATCATAGTATCTCTAAGATACGGGTCAGTAAAACGACCTTTTTCCCATGACCTACATACATAACCTGTTAAGCTCATACCGCCATAGTGTTTTGCAATTTTATGTATATTTTTTGCTACATTTTTTGAAAAGCCTTTTTCACCGTCAGTAAATCCTAAAAACAGGCACCTTTCCATATCATTAAAGCCGCGCATTTTTAACAAGTGTCTTAAAGGCGTTTCGTCTACATTGTATAAGTGTAGCATTACGCTTGTTTCTTCTGCATCTGAAAGGCGAAAAACAGATGCATAGCCCGCTTCGCACTGCATCATTTCTCTTGTAGCTTTCATACCTGTTTCCCAATCTTTAAACATGTAAGAGAAGCGCTTTCTGTTTTCTGGCATGTACCGAAATACTTTTAATGTTACATCAGTTAAAACACCAAAGGTACCCTCTCCACCCATCATAATGTGATTTAAATCTGGGCCTGTAGCTTGGCGAGCATAACATGGTGTATTAAATTCTCCTATAGGTGTCGCATAGCGCTGCGACAAAACAATATCGGCTATAGTTCCATAATACGTAGAGTTTTGCCCTGCTCCTCTGGTAACTACCCAGCCCCCAACAGATGAATACTCATATGATTGAGGAAAATGACCACAGGTATACTTTCTTGTAGCCCCAAAAAGTTCGGGGGCGTTATTTAAAGTTTTTTCAAGTTCAGGCCCACTCATTCCAGCCTGTACCGTTATAGTTTGGTCTTCTTCATTAAAAGAGATTACTTTTCCAAATCGCTTTCTCATGTCAAGAGAAACACCATTTTTACAGCATTCAACACCACGGGTAACCGAGCTACCACCTCCATACACGGTAACAGGTATTTTGTTTTTTACGCAATAGTCAACAATTTCTTGGCACATTTCATGTGTATCTGGGTACAAAACCGCATCAGGAAGATTTTCAAATTTATGCTCGCGGATTCTCATACAATCATAAGCAGTTTTTCCATATGCTACAGAAAGCCTATCATAATCCGATGTTGATACTCCATCATCGCCACAAATCTTTTTTAATGCGTCTAGATGTTTTTTTGCAAGTTTACTTGGATATTTAGAGAGATCTACTGAATCAATACCAATATTTGAAGCATACGATGTAAAATCATCATCTTTTACATTTAGACGCTTTTTTAATAGTTTATAAAGAGATTCCTTTGGATACTTTACAAAACTTGGGTCTCCCCATCTAAAAATAGAACGATAACTTGTTTTAGGTGCTTTTTCTTTTATCCATGATGGTTCAAAATCTTTGTACGGTTTGTGGCTCATGTTTTTCTCCTCTGTATTTACATTTCATAATGTCGTAGAATATTTTTGATTCTTTTATATAATGGTTCAAGCTTTTTATATAGGTGTACATATATTTCATTAAAAAGTTTTTGATATATGTCATATTCATCTTTATTTGGTTCAAAGACTTTTTTTATATGACACATACTTTTTACAGCATCTTCATAGCTTTTAAATTCATTTAATGCTACAAATGCAACCATAGAAGATCCTATGCCACAGGCTTCATGAGTTTGCATTTTGTAAACAGGTAAGCCTGTCATATTAGCAGTTATTTGGCATATTTCGTCTGATTGACTACCACCACCGCCAACAAAGAGTTCTGTTATTTTTCTTTTTGATCGTTTTTCAAGTGTGTACATTCCATCTAAAAGCGCAAAGCCTATGCCTTCAATAATGGCCTTATAGATATGCATGCGTGTGTGTACATCGGAAAATCCAATAATAGCACCTTTTGCATTTGGTGTTACAACTCCAGGCCCCCAATATGGCTGAAGCATTAAACCATCACACCCAGGTGCAATATCTGGAAGACTTTTACAAAACATAGACTCAACAGCAATTCCTAGTTTTTTTGCCTCTATACATTCTTCTTTTGCAAATTCTTTTTTAAACCATGAAAGCATCCAATAGCCACGATATACTTGCACTTCTGCATTATAATAGTCTTTTACAACAGCGGGATAGGATGGAACAAAGGGTGCAGGTGTAAAATATTTGTCTGTGTAGGTTTGAATTGTTGCAGTAGTGCCAAACGAAATTGCAGCTTGGTGACTTTGTATAACAGAAAGACCAAGCGTTTCGCTGGATTTATCTGACCCTGTAGCAATAAGGGGTAATCCGACAGGAATTCCTGTAGTTTTTGAACACGCTTCTGTAATGTTTCCAATAGTTTCTCCAGGCTCACATATATCGATAAGTTTATCAGGATGTATGTCGGCAACATACTTCATAATGCCAAAACCTTTTTCCCATTTTCTATTCTTATAATCCATAGGAATGTGACCTATCATGTTAGCTACAGAATCTTTTAAGTTCCCTGTTAGTAGATAGTTTAAATAGGTTGGTAGTAACACATACTTATCCGTTTTTTGCCATATTTCACTTTCGTGTTCCATTATCCAATTGCAAGGCGTCATTCTTTGTTGCATTACAATAATATCTTTCATTTTAACTATTTTAAGTGCAATGTTAAGCCAAAAAGGTGTCTTTTTTACCGCATGGTCTGTTTCCCTCTTATCAAGCCACAAAATTATATCCCGAAGCGGTTTTTTTTCTTTATCTAAGCATAAAACTGTATCACGTATTGAGGTTAAAGTAACAGCAATAATATCCTTATACAATTTTGCATGTTTTTTCTTAGTCAACAAAGATATTTCGGTTAACTTTTCATAATAAAACGATGGTTTTTGCTCTGCCCAACCAGGATGCAAAGATATATATGGCTCATCATATGATATTTGTTCAAAGGCAATTAGTTCACCCTTTTTCGACACAATCATTGCTCTCATACTTTGAGTTCCGATATCAAATGTTAAAATTAATGGTTCATTCATTTACTCATCCTTTACTATACTTATTTTTATTTTTGAATTTTTATTTGCAGATGAAAAATCTACCTTTATACGCTCCATCTCGGGTGGATTAAGTATAGCATATTTTTTTTCAAAAACTATTGTGTCATCTATCTTAATGATAATCTTACATTTCCTTATATTTGTTTTACTTCGAAAGTATACAATTGTATTTGAGTTGTTGCTATTTGTATCAAGCATTGTTGGAACAACATACAAGACATTTTCATTTTGCTGTATTGTAACAAGACTTCGCATGTTTGATGTGTATGTTGCGGCATGTTCTGCTGCAATTTCTGCACTTTCTGATACATAGTCTACAAGGTCATTTACATGTGTTGCATTGCCTGCTGTAAAAACGCCATCCATGCTTGTCATAAAACTTGCATCGCATTTTGGGCCTTGCGTAGACTTTTCTAAACAAATTCCAAGGTTTTCTGCAAGTTCGTTTTCGGGAATTAAGCCAACAGATAAAATGAGAGCATCACATTCTACTACAAATTCGCTACCAACAATAGGTTCTAAGGTATCATCAACCCTCGCTATTTCGACTCCCTCTACTCTATCACTACCAAAAACCTTTGTGACAGTATGTGATAGATAAAGCGGAATTGTATAATCGTGCAAACATTGCTGAATATTTCTACTTAAACCCGAAGGACTTGACTTTATTTCATATACCCCTAAAACTTCCGCACCTTCTAAGGTAAGTCTGCGAGCCATAATTAAGCCAATATCACCGCTTCCAAGAATTACGCACTTCTTTGTTGGCATTTGCCCTAATAGATTCACAAAGTTTTGTGCACACCCTGCAGTTAAAACCCCTGCTGGTCGAGTCCCATGAATTGCAATTTGCTTTGATGTTCGCTCTCTACAACCGGTGGCTAATATAAGAGTTTTAGAGGATATTTTCTCAACTCCAATACTGCTAACCATCGTTATTATAAAACTTGAATCTTCCTTTGTAATACTTGTTACAAACGTGCTCGTTTTATGCTCAATATGTGCGTCATTAAATGTATCAATAAAACGATGCGCATACTCAGGACCAGTTAATTTTTCTTGAAAGTATACAAGGCCAAAACCATCATGGATACATTGTTTTAATATACCTCCAAGTTTTTCTTCGCGTTCAATCAAAAACACTCTTGCCCCTAATTTGTTTGCCTTAACAGCTGCTGCAAGACCTGCAGGCCCCCCTCCAATTACTGTAACATCATAGCTATTCATTATACTATCTCCCTTGTTGGCGATACTACTATATAACTACTTTCAGTGGATTTTTTTACTTCATGTAACGGAATCTGTAGATGTTCAGCTATTAGTTTTGTGATGAGTGGAGAACAAAAGCCACCTTGGCACCTTCCAGAGCCTGGGCGAAGCCTTCTCTTTATGCTATCAAGTGTGGGTATAACACAAGAAGATTTTATAGCATCTACTATTTCTCCCTTTGAGATTTCTTCACACCTGCAAATGATTATTCCATAATCAGGGTTTTTCTTTATAAATGAATTTCTTTCAGTATCATCAAGCTCATGTAAACGCGGTATAGCATTTCGCTTTGGATTGAAATGCTCATTTTTTTGTACGCTTTTTTCTTTAGCAAGAAAATCTACGGCCATAGTAGCGACATCCATTGCAACTGCAGGAGCAGTAGTAAAGCCAGGCGATTGCATTCCTGCTACATGAATTATATTTGAAACTCGTTTTCCAAATTCAATGATAAAATCTTCTTCAAAGGTTGGGGCTCTGACACCAGTAAAATAGGTAATTATATCTTTTTGAGAAAGGTTTGGATATGCTTTTTTTTGTTTATGAAATACTACTTCGATGTCTTCTTTTCTAGTAGCAAAGTTTTCCTTTTCATATGTTTCTACAGCATTTGGTCCAATAAGAAGATTTTGATGAACCGTTTTTAGAATTCCACCACCTTTTGTGTGCTTTCGACCGCCCATACTAAAAAGTGTCATAATGGAATGAATATCCTTGCTTGCCTTTTTATCCAAAATAGAGTTTGTCCCTCTTCTTGGATGAATAGAAAAATATTTGTCTCCTGCCATCGAAGCAAAATCATCTGCAAAACAACCCGTCGCATTTATTACTACGTTTGTTGAGATTGTTCCTCTGTTTGTAATAAGCTTAGTGATAGAATTATTTTCTTTTACAATGCCTGTAACTGCGGTATGCAAACTAACCTTTCCCCCATTTTGTATGCCATTTTCAGCATAGGCAATAGTTAAAGAAAAAGGACAAACATTTCCAGCATTTTCTGAATAAACAGCAAAGGACATCTTATCATCAACCGAAGGCTCCCTCTCCTTCATTTCCTTTTTATGAATTATTGACGTTTTTGTTATTCCTTTTTTTTGTAATGATGAAATAAATATTTTCGCTAAGGGGTAATACAGCCAAGAGTCAAATCCAACTACTTGCCCAGTCATCTTAAAAGGGACATCTAAATCATTGCATATTTTTTCATATTCAGGATTTGCTTTTAATAAGTAATGGAGTTTTAAAGTTCCCTTTTTTAAATCGATTCCAGGGTGGCACTCTCCATCGTTTCGACCCGATGCATGCATGGCAAAATCACCTTCTTTTTCAACCAGCAATACATTTATGTTCCATTTTGTGAGTTCTCTAAAAATGCTTGTTCCAGAAATTCCACCTCCCACGACGACAACATCAAAGCTTTGCCCATCGAGAGAAGTGTCTTTTATTTTAGGCAGGCGCATTTTCGGAAAATCAACGCCGCTTAGTTTTATATTATTTACAACATGCTTATTGCTTTTTTTTTGCACAGCAAGATTACACGCCTCTATTATATCATCCCAAGAACGTAATTCCCCACTTAAGATTATGGAATACTCATCCTCTGTAACAGTGATTCTTGTATTAAAGCGTTTTTTAATCTTTTTTTGCACCTTTGAAATCACAGTATATCCCCATCAAATAAGTAAAGAACTTTATTAATTATACCACAGCTTTTTTTATATCGCAATGTAAAATTTTGTATACATTTATTTATTTTTTTGTTATACTGTATGCGAAGAGGAGTTTTTACGGGAGCTCAAATGAACATAATTGCCGATTTACATACTCACACACTAGTGAGCCATCATGCATATAGTACTATTGCAGAACTAATTGATGAGGCAAAAAATAAAAATCTGTACGCAATTGCAATGACAGACCACGGACCAGGATTAGATGATGGCGCGCATAGGCTACATTTTAAGTGCCTAGCTAAATTGCCCGAAGTAATTTGTGGAGTTAAACTCTTTCATGGAGCGGAACTCAATATCATGGATTTTAAAGGAAGTGTCGATTTAGGAGATGCGGTTCTATCAAAGCTTCACTTTGTCATTGCCTCTTATCATCACGAAGTAATACGAAGTGGTACCATTGAAGAACACACTAATGGTTGGCTAGGTGTAGTCAGGAACCCATATGTAGATTGTTTAGGTCACTCAGGTAATCCTGCGTATGAATTTGATTTTGAAACAGTCGTAAAAGAATGCGCAAAGCTTGACAAGTTAATTGAAATAAACGCAAGCTCAGATGAAGCGAGACCTGGAAGTTTTCCAAATTGTAAAAAAATTGCTTTACTCTGTAAACAGTATGGCGTACATGTCGCAGTTAACACAGACTCACATTCAAGGTGGACCATTGGTGACTTTGAACCAGCCGTACAACTTTTAGAAGAAATTGACTTTCCAGAGGAATTGGTAATAAATTCGAGCCTTGAAAGATTGGACGCCTTTTTTGAAAGAAAGAAGAAACGGTTAGCAATTAATTAATTAATTAATTAATGCCCAAAACTAATACCCATTGGAACTGGACGCTCTGCGTCTTCATGGGTTATTGGTTTTCTATCTGCTATACGTAAATTACGTTTACCATTATGTATAATTTGCGATGAACCACCACCATCTAAATTTACTAAATAGTCAAGATTAAATTTTTCGCCAAGTTTTTGAAACTCTAACAATGATGCTCCACAGCTATCTTCACCCTTTCTATAATAATGTTTTTGTATTCCTTCTACCCAAACAATGACACCCTTTCCATTTCTTCTACCTATACCCATTCGTGCAGCTCGAGCAGTGTTAAAATCTAAAGGATATTTTGTGGGTGGGTATACAATACCCTTTTTTTGTAAGTCATAAAAAGGAAATGTAAAACCATTTTCAGACTTTCCGTCTCTTATTAATGTTGTTCCAACCTGTAAAGCAAAAACGTAGTTTTCAAAATTTCCAAATGTTACAAGAGTATTTGACACTGTAATCTTCTCACTAAGATGGACAACAAAGCCACTAGAAGGTATAGTAGTATTTCCACCTTCTTTTATGGCCACAACTCTATTATTAATTATAACAATATCGCACCCAGTAGATTTAGGGGTAAGTCTATTCTGCGGTCTAGAATAAAAGTGTGCATTTTTATTATGAATATATTCTTTGGAATCTATTATTATGCTGCAATCTATAATATCGACTTTTTTTACTTCAATACTAGCATCTTTATTTACTAAAAAGGCATCCCGATTAAATACTGGAGCTTGCGTAACATTTCCATCTTTAACGCAAAAACCATAAGGCGTTCCAAATACATCATACATAGAATCTCTGTCGGTAAAATCCATTAAAAAAAAATGAGAATTACAAACCGTCTTTTTAGTACTAATGTCACTTAAAAAGCCAAAATGGGATGATACAGGCATAAATACAATTTCGCTTAAATTTCCTTGCTCAATGAATAAATATCCAAGGTTTTGAAGCTTTGAAAAAAAACTTGTTATTGTTGAATCAGAAAAGACAACTTTGCCCTCTTCTACGCGAACTGAACCTTCTTTGTAAAGCTTGTTTCCATGATAGGCACAAAGTGATTGAACTTCAAAAAAATAACCTTCCTCGGTTTGTGCATCAAATGGGTGCAGCTCAAAATCATTGGGAACATGAAATATTACAAGCGTACCATAGTTTTCAGGTTCTGCTCCTATCATGTTCACTCTATAAAGACGAGCAAACTCAGAAACAGATTTTTGAGAAAACGGTGGTGGTGCAAAATCGAGAGAGTTCCAATCAATATCGGAAACTACTTCTACATTTTGCACTTCACCATTTTCATATACAATATGCTCTACTGTACTTTTCATACTATCCTTTTACAGCTGAACTCATGGAGTTTTCAATTATAAAGCGTTGGCATACAATAAACAAAATTACCAATGGCAAAACCGAAAGCACGCTTCCTGTTAACAATAAATTCCATCTTGCTTCGTATTGACCTTGAAATTGCATAAGGGCAAGTGTTACTGTTTGCAATGAATCTGTTGTTATATAGAGCATGGCACGTAATAAATCATTCCAACTGTTCATAAAAGCAATAATAAACAAAGTAACTGTAGGAGTTACACTTTGAGGTGCGTACACATCCTTATACATGGTAAATGCATTTGCACCATCGATAACTCCAGCATCAAAAATAGCATCTGGAACTTGTTCAAAGAACTCTTTTAGCATAAATGTACCAAAAGCACCTGCTAAAAAGGAAGGAACAATTAGAGGCAGATACGTGTCAATCCAATTTAATTTCATCATCAAAAAGTACTCAGGGATAATAGTAACTTGAACAGGAACCATTAACGTAAGAAGTAAGGCTGAAAACACTAGATTTCTACCTTTAAAACGCATCATTGCAAAAGCAAAACCTGCTAAGGAGCAGATAAGGATTTGTCCTATTGCGGCCATAGAACTTACGAACAAGCTGTTTAATGCATACTTGCCAAAATTAAACTCTGTAACTACAGATACGTAGTTTTCAAACATATTTTCAGCAAACAGTAAATCAGGGATCAATGATGGTGGCAGTTTAAAAATATTTTGAGCTGAATTAAATGAATTGGAAAGCATCCATAAAAAAGGGAAAACAGCAACTATTGAAATGAGTACTATAAGGATTACACGTATGATATGTGTAGTCGGTATTCTTTTTTGTATCATATTTTACCCCTCATTTAATATAATGGTTTAACCCATTTTTTCTTAATGTAAAAATTCATTAGTGTAATTAAACCTACTAAGGCTAATAGAACATATGAAATTGTTGCAGCATATCCTACCCTATAGTGAACAAATGCATTTACATATACATCGTAAGCAAGTGTAGTTGACGATGTTCTAGGACCACCTCTTGTCATTGCATATATAAGTTCAAAGTTCTTAAACGAATCGATTATGGCGATAGTTAATACAAAGAAAATTGTTGATGAAAGCATAGGAAGTGTTACCTTAAAAAACCGTTGGAACATATTTGCACCGTCTACTACTGATGCTTCCATAACATCTTTAGGTAAATTCTGTAGTCCTGCTAAAAAGAGAATCATATAATACCCAACCATTTTCCATGTTTGAACACTTGCAACACTAGCCAGAGCTAATTTTGGATCTGTTAACCAAAAAGGTGCTTCAAAACCTAATGACTCAATAAAGATACTTATAATCCCATAAGTTGGACCGAGCATCCAGTTCCAAACAACACCTACAGCTACTGCAGAAGTAATTACGGGTAAATATAAAACGGCTCTAAAAAAGCCAATTGATTTCATTTGAACATTGATTAGTAAGGCTAAAAATAGCCCTCCCACCATTGAACCACATACATAAATAAGTATAAACTTAAAGGTATTAGTTAAAGTTTCATAAAATACTGGATTAGAAAAGGCTTCTTTATAGTTGTCTAATCCTAAAAAGCGAGGATTACCCAGTAATGTCCAGTCGGTAAAGCTTAAATAAAATGCTGCGCCTATTGGAATGAGGCGAAAAACAAGCACCCCTATAACAGTTGGAAATAAAAAAAGCCACGGTGTGTAAGCACTGTGCCACTTATACCTTGAACTCACCATACAATCCCCCTAAAAAATACTGCAGTATAATGCACATAAGCATTATACTGCATAAAACAATAGTAACTATGATTAGTTACAAAAAATTATTTGTAATATCTTTCGAAAACAGTGTTAATGCTTTCTGTACCATCGGCTAGAGCTTCATCAAAAGTCATTTCACCGTTAATAACCGCATCAACAATACCATTAAGCCCAAGAGTCTCAGCAGCGCCATAACCACGCCATTCTGACCAGCCGAGTGTATACGATGTCTTCATTTCTCCTGCTGCTTGTTCAATTAATAATCCCATTTCTGCAGGTTGTTTTGTTTCATCAACAAAGTCATCTGATTCTGCTAGTTCAATATAAGATGGAATTTTACCAGGCATGAACTCTGCCATAGTCAATCCTTCACCTGCTACAAAACGTGCAAACTTCCATGCCATTTCAGGGTTTTCAGTATTAGGAGCAAGAGCATAATAATCTGGCCAACCAAATGTAACTTTATTTGTACCGTTAGGTCCTTGTGGAGCGCGAGCAATGCCCCAATTCATTGATGGGTCTGCTATGGTTCTTGTATTATCAATGTTCCATGAACCGTCCATCCACATTGCACTTACTTGTTGAGGGAATACATCTTGTTGACGTAGTGCACTCATTTCTTTTTGAGATGGTGCAACACCTTCAACTAAAACAAGATCAGTAAGCATTTTCATTGTGTCTATTGCATTTTGATCTGGATCAAAGCGCATGGTATCTCTATTAATTAAACTACCACCATTTGCATAAATCCATGGTTCAATATGTGAGTAGCGACCGTAAAACCAGTGTCCCCATTGATCTATTTTTCCATCAGCATTTGTATCTTTTGTTAAAGCTTTAGCTGCAGCTAAGAAATCATCCCATGTCCAGTCATCTGCAGGGTATGGAACGCCAGCTTCATCAAATAAATCTTTGTTATAGAACATTACGGATGTTACAAGTGCAAAAGGAATTGCATAGTAGTGTTCACCACCACTTATGTCTCTACCTGCATCAAACAATGATTTATAAAACACTTCTAGTGTATCATCGTTTTCAATAAGTGAATCAAGGTTTAAAAGTAAGTCTGCTGCTGCCCATTCTTCAATGTAACCAGAACTCATTGTAAATACATCAGGGAGCTTTCCTTGGTTTGCAAGAATACGAATTTTTGGCCAGTAATCTTGAGGGTCATTAACGGTGTTAATGATTGTAACCCCAGGATTTTGAGCTTCGAATTGTGCAATGATTTCTACATTGCGATCTTTCATCTCTGGATCCCATGTCCACCATTCAATTTCAATAGGTCCATCTGATTTTGCTTCCGAACCTCCGGAACAACCAATTGTGAGTGCGAGTACAAAAGCACACATTAACATAAAAATAACTTTAGTTTTCATGTTACCTCCAAAATATAATATAATTATACGTAACTTTATCAATTATTTTATATTTAGTATAGATGTTTAAAGAGAATTTTAGTAAAAATTTTGTAAAGTAAATAGCAATAACATATTTGCTCCTAGGCAAAATCTGTGTAATCTGTGGATAGAACCTCTTCCCTGCTCTACCCACCTAATTATTAATTATTCATTATTAATTAATAATTATCTAAACCGCCTGGTTTTACTTGAAAATGGCTAAATTCCATTGAAAAGCTCGCCCTTCCCTGTGTTACAGAACGCAAATTGGTAGAAAAACCAAACATTTGAGCCATTGGGGCTTGTGCGTGTACCACTTCATTGGTGCTCTTAGATTCTAGGCTTAGAATTAAACCGTTTCTTTGAGTTACTTGGCTCATAGATTCACCTACAAACTCTTTTGGAGAAATTATGTCAACATTCATAACAGGCTCTAAAATCTCAGGGCTTGCCTTTCTACATGCTTCATCAAATGCTTGAACTGCACATGCTTCAAATGCAAATGGGGTTGAAGTAAGTTCGTTATAGTCAACGCCAGTTACGGTTACACTTACACCATTACATGGATAGCCATATTGTATTCCTGAGCCAAATGAGTTTGTGATTCCTCGCTCAACTGCTTCAAGTATTTCATCAGGAGCAGAACCTTTTTTAACATCACAATAGTATGCGTTTCCGTGATAATTAGCAGTAGCTTCTTGCTCTTTTGTTAGCGGCTGCACATGTAAGGTAATGCCTGCGGTGTTTTCTTTTCCACCAAGCACTTTTGAATAGTTTTCTGTATGGTCTATACTTGCGGTAATCGATTCACGGTAGGTAACTTGAGGCTTGCCTACTCGAACATCAAGCTTAAAGTCTTGTTTCATTCTTGTTACAAGTACGTCTAAGTGAAGCTCTCCCATTCCAGAAATAATTAATTGTCCTGTTTCTGCATCGTCTTTAGAAACAAATGTTGGATCTTCTTTTGATAAAATATCCAATACTTCGGTCATTTTATCCTTATCTGACATAGTTTCAGGCTCTAAGGATACCGAAATAACTGGCTCTGGAAAGTGTAAGTTTTCAAGCAAGATTGGTAAGCCTTCACTTGCAATAGTGTCTCCCGTTTGGGCAAACTTAAGACCAATAAAAACTGCAATATCGCCTGCTTCTACAGAGTCCATAGGTTCTGATTTATTTGAGTGCATTCTTAAAATGCGGTTTACTCTTTCTCGCTTTTTCTTTCCAACGTTTAATATTTGCTCAGATGCTTTAATTTTTCCAGAATACATTCGAACATAGCAAAGACTTCCAGCTTCTTTTTCGTGCTGAATTTTAAACACTAGTCCAATAGGGGTTCCAGATGGGTCGCATGGAACAGAAACTTCTTCTTCTTTTTTTACTTGGAAACCCTTTGCTGCAGGTACTTCATCCGGGCATGGAAGATAGTCTACAACGGCATCAATTAATGGTTGAATAGCCGTATTTTTGCGCGCTGAACCACATAAAAATGGCATGAAGTCTCTATTTATTGTTCCCTTTCTAATTTCTTTTTTAAGCATATCAAGTGGAATGTCTTCTCCGCCTAAAAAAAGCTCTGCAATGTCGTCATTAAATGAAGCAACTTCATCAATAAGTTTTTCTCTCCATTCTTCTGCTATAGCCATTCTTTCAGATGCAATGTCCGATACAATTATTGTTTCGCCTTCATCTTTTGGATCAAAACGATATTCTTTCATTTCAAGTAAGTCTATAACACCTTCAAAATTACTTTCGGCACCGATTGGAACTTGTAACACAAGTGCATTAATGCCAAACTTTTCTTTTACATCGTTTACTACAGCAAAAAAGTCTGCCCCTATTCTATCCATTTTGTTTACAAAACAAAGACGAGGAACCTTGTATTCATCTGCTTGGCGCCAAACGGTTTCTGTTTGAGGTTGTACCCCACCAACGGCACAAAGCACTGCCACTGCCCCATCAAGTACTCGAAGTGAGCGCTCTACTTCGGCTGTAAAGTCTACGTGACCAGGAGTGTCTATAATATTTATTTGATGATCTTTCCAGTAAGTAGTAGTTGCGGCACTTTGGATTGTAATTCCGCGCTCTTGTTCTTGAGCCATCCAGTCCATTGTGGCAGCCCCATCATCTATTTCACCAATTCGGTGAATTTTACCAGTATAATATAAAATGCGTTCTGTTGTTGTTGTTTTTCCAGCATCGATGTGAGCCATGATGCCGATATTTCTCATGTTTTTTAGTCCCATGTGATGAGTATAGCAAATTTTAGATAATTATTCAATTCCTAATTTCTAATTCCCAATTCCGAATTATTTTTCGTACACAAGAATTACGTAGATTTATAGAATTGTATTTTGTTGTATACACTTGGACGCTCATTTCGCACTTCGCTATCGCTCATCCTCCTCGCACACTTCGCGCGCTGCGGTGGACTTCGGTGCTTTAATCGCAGGTTTCATGTTATATGGGACAAAGTACATATCATATCGAACAAGCACATGTCTTACCGAGTCCTTCGACTTCGCTCAGGATAAATTCCGTCGAGGTATCTTCTTCATGGCGTAAAAAATCTTTACTGTGTGTATCACTAGGATTGGTTATTAATAAAAATTACTTATATATTTCTTTTCGGTGTCCAATATTTAATGCTGTTATTATTAACCTATCATCTTCTATAAGACATAATAATCGATAATCACCAATACGATATCGCCACTGTCCTTTGAAATTAGCAACAAGTGCCTTGCCTGAAAATCTGGGATTTTCGCAATCAATTAAATGTTTTTCAATCCATGCTCTTAGCATTTTTTGTGTGTAGGTATCTAATTTTTTAAACTCTTTATCAAATCGAGAAGTAGTTTCAACACTATACTTCATTATCAATATCATTCCATAATTTTGATATTGGGCTACTTTGTTTTCCGCTTTTTACATATTCATCATATGCTTCATTTGCAATAGTAATATCATACTCATCCTCAATCTTTTCAAACAATGCTCTTTTAAAAGCTTCAGTAACAGAAATTGCATGAATTTTTGCGTAACTATTTGCTAATTGTATTTCATCTTGTGTTAAAGTTAATGATAAAGACATGACATTCTCCTTTAAGATTGATTATAGTATAAGTATACTACATTTTGAGTTTTTTTACAACACGCTGCAATCGTCATCATGCGAAAGCAGGCGTTATGTCTACGCAGCCTTCCCGTAGTGTCCGCCTGACTCGTCAGATACTACGGAGAAATGCGTCGAGTGCCGCAGCTACGCGACCGCGCTAGGGCGAAGGCGGATATCCTTTTTGCACACCGTAGGACACGGCTTGCCGTGTCCGTTTCAATGCAAAAAGATTGGAGCCGTAGACCGACCCGCACATGGCAACCTATGTGTTGCCATGCGGGTAGCGCCCTTTACCCTTATTTACTACTCGCACTATATATGCTATAATTATAGAATGCAAAAGCAGCAAAAAAACAAGGATTCTATACTCAGCTTGATAAAAAGTGCGT
>CAYJPS010000050.1:0-15357 GCA_964372135.1 uncultured Treponemataceae bacterium
TTTGGCTCTGAAAACATAGCACCTGCAAATTGAATACCAATTGGTAGTCCATTTGTTTTTTTACCTGCTGGAACACTTAAAGAAGCTGTTCTACTTAAGTTTACAAATATAGTAAAAAGGTCTGATAAATACATAGCCATAGGATCATCTACCTTTTGTCCGAGCTTAAAGCTTGCAGTTGGGCATGTTGGGCAAATAATCAAGTCATACTCTTCGTATAATTCTGCAATTTCTCTTTGCATACGGGCTCTAACGCTCATTGCTTTTTTATAACAGTCGCCAGAAAATTGTTCCGATAATACGTAGTTACCAATAACAATACGTCTTTGTACTTCAGGTCCAAAACCTTCACCGCGAGTTTTTACATATAATTCATCAAAGCCTTCGCCTGGATCTTTCCTAGCCCCGTAGCGTATACCATCAAATCGGCTTAAGTTGCTGGCAGCTTCTGCAAGGGCGATAACATAGTAGCATGCAATAGAAGTTTCTAAAATAGGAAGGTCAACAATATCGATTGTAGCGCCTTTTTCGGTAAACCAATTTTTTACCTCTTCAAAGGTTTTAGAAACTTCCGAATCCATTCCTTCAGTTTCCATAAATTGTTTTGGAATAGCAATTTTTAGATTCTTTATTTCATCCAAGCTCATTGCCTTTACATTGGCTAAAGAACTTGCGTTCGGTAAGTCACATGATGTATCATCGTAAAAGTCTTCGCCTGCCATTACTGATAAGGGAAGTGCAATATCACTTGGAGTTTTTCCAAAAAGTCCAACTTGGTCAATGGCAGAACCGAAGGCAACAACACCCCACCTACTCAATACACCGTATGTTGGTTTTAGTCCGTAGATTCCGCAATAAGATGCAGGAAGTCTAACAGATCCACCTGTTTCAGTTCCGAGTGAAAATGGAACCAAGTTTGCAGCAACTGCAGCAGCAGATCCACCTGAAGATCCACCTGAAACATATTCACGGTTCACTGGATTTCGGGTAGGTCCATAGCATGAGTATTCAGTAGAAGAGCCCATAGCAAATTCGTCTTGGTTACATCTTCCAACTGGAACAGCCCCTGCAGCTACAAGTCGCTCTACAACGGTTGCATTATATGGCGCAACATAGCCTTCTAAAATGTGACTTGCACAGGTGAGTTTTTTTGTTTTAACAGAAATATTATCTTTTACCGCAAAAGGAACACCCAAAAGAGGTTTTTCTTCAAGTAACTTTTTTAACGTTCCTTGACTTTCAGCATCTAGCCTCAGTGCATCTGCTTTTTCAGCTGTAGCAACAACATCAGAATACACTTCTAAAAGCGCGTTTAATGGTAAATCAGATTTTGAATCTTTTTCAAAGTCTGCAATAATAGATTCTACCAGTTCTTTACTAGTAGTTGATTTATTTTTAAGGGCTTCAATCATCCCTACTACAGTATTTTCTTGCATTCAAACGCCTCTTATAATTCTACAACTTTAGGAACGCGGAAATAGCCGTCCATAAACTCAGGAGTCATTTTTTTAACATCAGGAATATCAATACCCTTTACAATCTCATCTTCACGAAGTTTTTCAACCTCTGTTGTTGGGTATGCGTCGTAAGGATTTCCACCCTCATCGTATTCTGATAATAAGTCAAAGTATGAAACAACTTGGTCAACTTGTGACTTTAAAGTTTCTACATTTGTGTGCTCGCTTGAAAGCCTAGACAAGTATAATAAGGCTTCGAGAGTATCTTTGTCAATTGATCTTTTTTCACTCATAATGCACTATAATACAGTATTTTACAAGAAAAATCTAGGGGGTATGTTACCGTTTCTGTTGCTACGTAACTGCGCAAGGGTGCATAAAAAAATCAAGAAGAAAAAAATAGACGCACCTTTTACAGTACGTCTAAATAATACCTTATAATTTTTTTCGCTTTTTAGTACGGCAATTTGAGGAAAACCCTATTCACACTCTAGTTTTCCTTGGGCAATTCTTTCACCCGTAGATTTATCAAAAAGTATAGTTTTATCACCTTTAAAATTAAACGATAACTTTTCATTCGCAGCATAATCTATATCACCAAACACTACAGAAGTGAGAAGTTCATCACATATTTGAAGCTTAACCGTTGTTTCCATACCTGAAGGTAAAGTAGAATATACAACAGCTTCAATTCCTTCAGATTCAATTTGCATGTATTCTGGGCGAATACCAACAACAACTTCGGTACAATCACAATCAACACTTCCAGCATTATTAATAAAAGTAAACTTTTTCCCCAACATAGAAAGAGTCAGGGTATTCGCTTCTTTTTTTTCTATAGTGCCATTGATGAAATTCATAGTAGGATTGCCGACAAAATCAGCTACAAATAAATTTTTAGGGCTATTATAGGTAATTAATGGAGGGTCATATTGTTGTAATACACCTGTATCCATTAAACAGACTTTTGTTGCAAGCGTCATAGCCTCTAATTGATCATGTGTTACATAAACAAATGTTGAGTCTGTATCGAGGTGCAACCGTTTAAGTTCAGTTCTCATTTCTAAACGCAACTTAGCATCGAGATTACTTAGTGGCTCATCCATAAAAAGAACTTTAGGTTTTGGTGCCAATGTTCGGGCAATTGCAACCCTTTGTTGCTGCCCGCCAGAAAGCTCTGATGGATACCTTTTTTCAAACTGCTCAATTTTAAGCATTTCAAGCATTTCTTGAACACGCTCATTAATAGCTGCTTTGCTCCATTTTAAATTTTCTAAACCAAATGCTATATTTTGATACACTGTCATATGTGGCCAAAGTGCATAATTTTGGAACAAAAACCCAACATCTCTTTTTGCAGGAGAAACATTTATACCCTTGTCAGAATCAAATACAACAGTATCACCAATAGTAATTGTTCCCTCTGTTGGAGTTTCAAGCCCTGCTATCATTCGTAGCGTTGTGGTTTTTCCACAGCCACTTGGCCCGAGAAGAGTGATAAAATCTCTGTCTGCTATAGTCATATTGAGTTTATCAACCCCAATAAAATCTCCCCATCTTTTACTTACATCTTTTAATACAATTTCTGGCATAATTAGCCTCCAACACCTTTATCTACTGAAGCTCCAGTTAGCTTATTAATAATCAGATTAAACATTAATACTGATGTTATTATTATCAAATTAATCCCATTAGCTATCTGTTGAACTCCATATTTTGTAAAATCTTCAAGAACAACTGTTAAAATTGACCCGCTTGATGCTATTAAAACGAATAGCGTCATCTCTCTCATACAGGAACTAAAAGGTAACAAATATCCACTAATAAAACTGGATTTTTGTATAGGGAAAAGAATTCTAGTCATTCTTTTAATCCATGGAGTTCCGACGAGTACTGCTGCTTCTTCAATTTCTCCTGACAATTGCATCATTGCATTTGTTCCACTGCGCGAAGCAAATGGTAAAAACTTAATAGATCCAACCAAAACAAGCAAAATAAAAGAGCCATTTAACCATGTAAAACCACTTGTATATGATAAGCTTAGGTAAATTGCACCAAAACTAATTGCAGGTATTAGGTAAGGAAAAAATGCAAGGCTACCTAAAAAATTAGATAAATTTGACTTTCTTTTTCTTGCCACTGAATACCCTATAAGAATACCAAAGGTACCTGCTATAAGGGACACAATTAATGATAACAATAATGTTCGAGCATATGCCATCCAAATTGTTGAATTGCGCAAGATACCCGCACTAGAACCAGAAACCCTATTTTCAAAAGGTCCTGCGCCCAACCAATAATCAAGCGTTAACGTACTGTAATCACCTGGAGTATATAAGAAACTTTCTAACGCAAAGCTCAATAAAGGTGTTAATGCAATAAAGGTAACATATAATGCTATAATTGTTGCAATTACATATCTCATTGATTTTAGTTTAACAAGTGATACCTGGCCTGACTTTCCTGTAACCGTTGTAAATGATTTTCTTTTACCCGTATACAAATTGTTTATTGACATAATTACTATACTAAGCAATATCATAACAACAGCAATTGAAAAGCCTTGCCCCATAGTTCCAGATGCCGTAAGGTTCGACTTCATCTGAATTGACAATACATTAAAACTATTATTTTTATTTAAAAATGCCGGTACTGTATAACTACTCATACTACTAGCAAATACTAGCAACACAGTAGATATCAGAGCGGGCATTACTATTGGCAGGGTAACTTTGCGTAAGATTTTCAATCTACTCGCACGTAGAATTACTGCGGCCTCTTCAAGATTTGCATCCATATTACGTAATATTCCACCAATAAGTATGTATGCAAAAGGGGCATAGTGAATACCCAAGCACATAGCCATTGGCAAATATCCATATACCATGCTCTCCGGAACCCGTATTCCTGTTAAACTCTCTAACATTCCTACTTGGTTATACGCTGCATCTACACCGCTGTTCTTAAAAAAGTTTTCCCAAAACATTGCAATCGACCATGATGGCATGATATAAGGAAAAATAAAAACTACACTTATAAATTTCTTAAAAACTAAATCTGTTCTTGTAACAAAATATGCAACAAAACCCCCAATAAATACACTTAATAAGCAAGAAGTCATTGCCATAATTAAGGAATTTTTTAAAGGATTCCAAAATACTGCCTTTGAGTAATCATATTTTTCATTAAATAGAATATCATTCCAATGTTGTAAGGTTAAGCTATCCTCAGAAAGCCCTGTTCTTCTCACTTCTCCACTATGCACAATAAAAGAATCTATCAAAAATGTACATAAAGGTAGCAATACAGCAGAGACAAGTAAAACAGTAAACACTGTTGAAATAATATTCTCGGGCTTTGAATAGTAGGACTTGATTCTGTTGCCTACCTTATCAAATGAAATATTTTTTTTCACAATAGTCATATTACTCCACGTTTTTGAACTTATAGTGGTTGAAAGAGTATCTTCCAACCACTATTGTATCATGTAATATATGAATTAATTAGCTAGCATTCCCTTTTGTTGCAACAGCAAATGCTCTAACGTCATCAAAGTTTTGATAAATGTATGAAGGATCTTCTTTTACCATTTTTTCCCATGAATGGATAGATTTTCCATCAGCGGAAGGAACATTAGCATTACCACTGTAGTAACCATAGTTTCCACCCCAAGCTGCTTCAAAGCCAGCTTCAGTTAAAATATAATCGGTAAACAATGCTGCTGTATATGGATACTTTGCAGTTCTTGGAATTTGTAGGTACATCTTGTATACAAAACCATTAAAGCCTTCAATATTGGCAGTATTACCAGTAAACTCAAAGTTATTAAAAAGTTCAGCTTTATCAGCACCTTCTTCAGGTGTTAAAATATTCATAATATCTTTGTATTTTGCATATGGTACATATGCAACTGTCCCAGGTGCAATCCCTGCTGCTTCTGCTTCATCAAGTGTATACAATCCAGTAGCTAAGTTTTTACTTGTAGTTGTATCAGAATCATGCCAAGAAGATACATTGTTAATAAATCCATCGATAAATGCAAAAGCAATGTTTTCAAATTCATCATTTTCTACATAATCAATTCCATAATAACTTATGTAAGCATCTTTAAGTTCTGCTTGCCAGTCTGGATGAGTTAACATAACCAATAAACTCATATTAATACCTTCAGTTGTGGGATCTTGTACTGAAAGTTTTTCAATAGGATCATCCCCTGTACCTGTAAGCTGCCAAACATTGTATAATGTTTCTTCATCACCAGGAGCATTTTTTGTATATGTAAATTGCTTGCTTGCATAAATACAAGTTAAAGGATCTTGGTCACCTTCTGGAACTCCCTCTAAACTAGATGGAATAAAATTTAATAAATCTCCATTATTTACAAATGTCATCATTTGAGCAGTGTCTTGCAAAACCAATAAATCAGCTGCATATTCTTCCGCATCCATAGCAGTTGATAAGCCTTGATAGGTACTAGAGTCTTTGCTACCAAGTGTAGCTTCTTCAACAGCAATTCCGTATTTTTCTCCAAATACTATTGCAGCTTTTTTTACACCTGATGATGCACCTTTGAATAAGAAAACATTGTCGCCAATCTCTTCTTGTGCAGCAGCAGCAAGTTCTTCTCGAGTCATTGTAGCAGCTTCTTCTAAAATAGATTGTACATTGACCACTTCTTCATCTTTAGAACCACATGACGAAAATAATAACACAGCTGTTATTATAAGTGAAAGCACAAGTTTCACAGAAAACAAATTTTTCATAGTTTTCTCCTTAATTACAAAATTCACCCAACATACCGTTGGAAATTTAATTATAAGGGCTAAAATACGTATTCACAATGGTATATTTACGTTATAATATAGCAAAAAAATGAACAAAATAGTCGTGAAAAAAGATAATGTACCTTAAATGTTCCCTACTCGCTAGTAAGATTATTAATAAAATTGGTAACTTTTGTGATATTTTGCGAAACATACAACCCATCTTCAACTACTAACCTCTCTCTCCAAAAGCTAAGAGGAAAATCGCCTTCATTAATATCAATTTCATGATTTGAAGAATATGCACCAACATTGTCTGACCAAGGTTCAAACCCTTCTTCAGTCATTAAATACTGAATAAAAAGTTTGGATGCATTTGAATGCTTTGCGTTTTTTGTCATAAGAATATACACTGGATACATAAAGCCAGCAAAAGGCTTAACTTCGGTTAGAGGGATAAGAGTATAATCTCCTGTAGCGGCATATCTTGTTTTTGAATAAACAAACAACCCATATGCATCATGTGAATCAGTATCACTACCAACAATGGAAGCAATTAGAGTATCACTTGTACCAAGCCTTACATTTTTTGCTATCCTTTTTATAAATTCATATCCAGCATTTTCGCATTCTGGAGAAAGTTTTAAAGGTTCTCCAACATATTCTAAGTAGCTTTTTTCTAGTTTTTCTGCCAAATCATTTGCTGTGATCATCGTCAAAAAATTTAAATTAACATCTTCGATAAAAGGATCCTTATAATATATTTTTTCTTTATAACGTTCCTCTGTCAATTGCCATACATTAGTAATTTTTTCTTCGTCATTATCACCACTTATCATTAAAACCTTATTAACATATTGGTGTACTAAAGGATTCAAATCATTGAGTGAAACATCACTTCTAATAATATCAGGTATATAGTTTTCAACTAAATCAGCATCAATTAGTTCCATTTGCAAACGGCCACTATCCTGTGCAATTATTACATCTGCTCCTGAAGTACCACCTCTCACTTCTACATTCACCCTACTTAGAAGTTCACCGCCATCAAGATTTTCCCATACTACTTTGATACCATATTTTTCTTCAAACTTTTTAGCAGCCTCTTCTATCCTTGTTGAAATAGAATAAACAACAACTTGTCCATCTTGTTTTGCTAGAGAAACCAAATTTTCTTTTGATGACACAGAATTATTTTCATCACCCTTTACACATGATAATACCATTTGTAGTAAAAAGATGAGAAAAACTGAAATAACAATCATTCGTTTCATTTTTATGCCTTTTAAATTAATGTACCCTTTTCAATCAATGATGTTATTTTTTCAAACGAAATGTTCAAAAAATCTTGCATCGAAAGCCCATAAAATTTTGAATGAGGTCGACAATATGACTCTAAGCTAATAGTCTCTAGAGGAACTTTAAGAATTTTTTTTCGAATAGAAATCCAATCAACCGTTCCATCACCCATCAAGTTATGTTGATCATCTTCTCTACCATCATCACTTCGACCATAATTATCATGAAGATGCGTAACAACTATTTTATTTTGGAACATCGTAAGAGCATCTTCATTTGGGGTATAGCAGTTATTATGTCCACTATCGTAGCAGGCTCCTAAAAACTTAGAATCAATTGCATCAAATAAATACTTGTTGTAATCAAGTCTTCTTGTATTTTCAATAGCTACACATACTCCTAGCTCAGATCCTCTATCTACAAGCTTTTGTATTCGATCAACACCAATTTCATTTTTTTCATAAAATTCCAGTTTATGTGTTAAATGCATCACCATGACTGGGCATTCTATATTGCCACATGCTTCCAATACTTTCATATATTCATTTATTTTTTGTTCACCAATTTCACAATCTTTCCATATATAACTACTATTTTTTGATGGCGCATGAAGGGCGCTATATTCTAACCCGTACTCTTTCGCATATTTAGTAATATCTATTTTATCGCCATCTGTTTTTTTAAAATCATCCCCCCACCACTGCATTAACGATGAAAAACCACTCTCTTTTATTGCCTTTACCCGATCGCTGGGATGAATATCAAAAAAGCCAAAGCGAAAATTCTGTCCATACTTCATTTTTTACCTTCATAGTTTTATTTTGTACATAATATAGCTCCAATCTTGGAGGCTACGCTATATTTTAAATTATACTCTAGCTAATAGTAATATTATATAGCTTATACATAGTATATTATCATACAATTATGAACTGGAAACATTCTCAATTAAAGAGTCTTTTTTTACAGTATTTGTAGGTGAAAATCCTGTATACTTCTTAAAAATTTTATAAAAATGTTTGTATTCTATAAATCCAACCATAGAAGATACTTCATACACCTTGTATTTACTAGAGTTAAGTAACTCCATAGCTACTACGACCCTATATCTATTTAAGAATTCCAAAAAAGTAGTATTTGTAACCTTTTTAAACACTCGTGATAGATAACTAGGACTAACTGACAATTCATTTGCAATAATAGTAATCGATATTTTTTTGCTATAGTATTTTTTCACTCTATCAAGCGCATACGTTACATACGTATTATCAGAAGATACGTTGTAAATATTGGCAACATCTAACACTTTGAAAATATTTTTTGCTGAGCGATTTAATTGGTCTTTATGTCGGTCTTGTTCCAATTTTTCTGATATTGCCTTTATGGTGTCAAAAAGCTTTTCTTCAGACACGGGCTTTAATATATAATCAAAGACCTTTAAATCAATAGATTTTTTTGCAAAATCAAATTCAGTATATGACGTTAATACAATACTTTCAAACATATAGCCTAATTCTTTTGCCTTTTTAAGCATTTCTAGTCCATCAAGCTTGGGCATTTTTATATCAGTAATAATTACATCTGGGGCAAATTCTTTAATCTTAGAAAGCCCAACTTCACCATTTTTCGCATCAGCAACAACTACGGCACCCATATTAAGCCAATTAAACCTTGAGACTAATCCCTGGCGAATAATATCTTCATCCTCAACAATTAAAACTTTAATCATTATTTTTCTCCATATTGCCACATGTTAGTGTTACCGTAGTTCCAATATTTTTTTCACTATGTATTTCAACACCATATCCTTTTCCATAAATAAGCCTTAAGCGCTTGTTAACATTATATAGTCCTATGTGATTACTGGTATTTACCTCGCTATTAAGGTTATGACGAATTTTTTTTAAATCCGTTGTACTCATCCCAACACTATCATCAGATATATTTATTATTAACTTTTTTTTATATGCCTTAGCAGACATGTTCAAAGTTAATGCATCTTTTTTATCATATGCATACTTTACTGCATTTTCAATTATTGGTTGAATGATGAGTTTTGGAATAATAAAAGAATTAACATTTTCAGGAATATCTATGGAATAGCTTAAGCGCTCCCCGAATCGTAGCTGTAATATTTCAAGATATCTCTTTGTGTATTTAACATCTTCTTGCAACGTAACATATTGATTATCATTATTAATACTGTAACGCAAGATCTCTGATAAATTTACAATGCAATTCATTGCTTCTTGTGGCATATTACTAATCATAAAACGAATATTTTCTAATGTATTAAAGAGAAAATGTGAGTTGAACTGCATTTCTAATTGTTTTATTACCGAAACATAGTTTTCTTGTGTTTTTTCTTCGTTTGCATTCATAAGCCTTTGAATATCATCTAGCATTTTATTATACTCTTGTGATATCTCATCAAACTCAATAATGTCGAATTCACGCATCCTTTTATTTAAACCTTCTCGTTCAACCTGTCTAAAAGTAAAAATAATCTCATCAAGATATTGCGTCTTTTGAATTGAAAACTTATTGGATGCTTTAATTAATACAAAAAATATTACAGCTAAAAAGAGCATCATTGAAACAAAAATAATAATCGCAGTAGTTTTCACCTCTGATATATCCAAAAAAGAAAGTATCTGAAAATTACCATATTTTGTTTTTGTTTTATAAAAAAAGGTGTTTCCAACAAGGCTATGTTTATCAAAATCGTATTCAGCAAATTCGTGCAATTGCGTATATTTCATGTTTGAAAATGATAAAATACTACTGCTAGCATGAGCAACAACGATATCCGTAGTTACGAGAGATGTATATTCTGAAATTGTTTTTTCATCAATACAAAAAACAATGTATCCTATAACTACATTGTTTACCACAATTCCTTTTCCGACAATCAAATCACTTAAGCCTGACATTCCACGAAAATCCATACTAAAGTCTACAACAACCTCAACAGGATTGCTCCATATTTTACCAAATGTAGACCATTGCTTTGTTGTTTGCTCACTTGAAAGCGCAAAATCTGCAGGGTATTGACTTTGCAATACTATATCAAAAGTATTGTTAAATAAATAAAAGTCTGCTTTTAGTGGCATTTTTTTTACTAAGTCTAAATATTTGTAATACTCTTTTCGCAAAATATCTCTATCTGTTTTTATCTTTTCAAAATAGTCTATTTCGTATTCATCTAGTAATATATTTGAATAGCTTTCAATGGCATTATCAATATGTGTCCCTATTTTTGTAGAGTCATTTTGTAAAGTCATACCAGAACTGAAAAAATACAAGGCTAACGCACCTAAGCACCCAAATACACTTACAATTAGAATATGCATCAAAGTGTTTTTGATTAAAGAGATCTTAAGTTCTGTTTTATACGATTTTTTTGTTTCTCGAACAGCCATACAGTACAAAATTTTCCTTTTTGTAAAAACGGATTGTAAATAAAAAATCCACAATTTAGTATACTCTTGTTTGGTTATTCTTTCAAGATAGACCCTGTCATTTGAATAAGAGTTTATAGCATTGTACAATAAGTTTTACATAACAAAACAGTGTTTATTCTTTAATCCTACCAGTCTTCATTCTTTCACCAACAAAGGTAGATCCTAAAATAAGCACTGCCCCGAACCATTGCAAGAAGCTCATGTATTCTCCCAAAAAGAGAACGCTAAGCAGAATGCCAAACACTGGCTCAAGGTAGCTAAATATTACAATGTCAATTGATTTCATTCGATGATATGTTGAAAAGTACACACTATAGGCAATTCCGGTATGAATTATTGCAAGAACAAGGAGTAATGCAATTGCAGTCGAATTAAGAGCTTGCACGTCTGGGATTATGCCATCCGAAATAATAAATGGGAGCATTACAAGCATCACAGAACACATTTGAATAAATGTTGCCGTATTGCTTTCAATTTTTACCCTAATTTTTCTATTTATGATAACAACTATTGCGTAGCAAATACCCGAAGCGGCACTAAAGAGCATTCCTATTATATCGGTGTCACCATTTTGGCTATTCCAAACTATTAAGATGAGTCCAATAAACGAAACAATAATTACCGCAATTTGAATAAGCGAACTTTTTTCTTTTAGTAAAATGGGAGCTAAAATCATTACATACACTGGGCACATATTGTAGATAATTACAGCCGATGCAATGGTTGTGTATTGATATCCGTAGAAAAGAGACACCCACGCACCACCGATGAATATTCCTGCAACTGCGTATAAAATGACGCTTTGTTTGGCGAGATTTTTAAGATTTTTTTTGTCTTTTATGAGCAAAAATAAAATAGGGAGTGCAATAATGGCCCTTGAAAAAGCCAACTGCATTGGCGTTAAATCGATGTATCGTGTAAAAAGCCCAATACTTCCCCACAATAGCATAACAACAATGAGCTTTATTTTATCCACGCATCTTTCTCCAAAAAAACAATAACAGTATTTTACAATTGTGTAATAACTAGGTAAACAATGTAGGAAATGTATACGAGCACTAAAAAGCTTCCTTCAAAGCGGTTTATACGACCTGGTCTATTTTTGTTAAAGG
Source organism: uncultured Treponemataceae bacterium (assembly GCA_964372135.1). GTDB lineage: Bacteria > Spirochaetota > Spirochaetia > Treponematales > Treponemataceae > CAYJFX01. The sequence continues at coordinate 12,096 of CAYJPS010000050.1, forward strand.
CAAATCCAAATAAAAATAACGATAATGTAAGAGCACCCATAATGGCAACATCACGTGTAAAAATTTCTTTTCCAACTTCCATTGGGCTAATGCTACCTGCAATACCAACAACTGCCAAAGTATTAAAAAGATTTGATCCCAAAACATTCCCAAGTGCGATGTCATGCTCGCCCTTTTTAATTGCAGCAAGGGAAGAGGCAAGCTCTGGTAATGATGTACCAATAGCCACAATAGTAAGCCCAATAATTAAATCGCTTACTCCCAATGCAGTAGCTATGGTCACAGCCCCAGATACAACAAGGCGAGAACTACCAACAAGTACACCAAGCCCAACAAAAAGCCAAAACCAGGCCTTCTTTATTGGAAGAGCATTTTCAGATTCTTCTTGTTCAAACTCGGCACCGAGTGAATCATTTTTAGAATGTAAGCCTTGATATATGGTCCATGTCATAATACCAGCAAATACAACTAAAAAAATTATAGCATCTAAACGGGTAACATCTCCATCGTACACAAGAGCCGCTGCCAAAATAGTTACAAGCGTTAAAAGAGGTAACTCTTTTTTTAAAACAGTTGATTGAACCGTAATAGGTTTAATTAAAGCTGTAAGCCCCAAAATAAGCGCTATGTTTGTAATATTAGAACCATAGGCGTTCCCAAGTGCTATTCCAGGATTCCCCTCAGCAGCAGAAAAGGCAGAAACAACCATTTCAGGAGCTGAGGTGCCAAAGCCAACAATAACCATACCAATTAAAAGTGGCGACATACCAAAATGTTTTGCAACTCCACAAGCACCGTCTACAAATTTATCTGAGCTCCATACTAAAAGAGCAAGCCCTGCAACAAGAAAAATTCCAGCCATTACCATAATTAACACCTACCTATAAGATTGAGTGTACATGAAATTATCTAAAAATGCAACTATATATATGTAGTTGTTGCTTTGCTTAAAGAATAAAGAAATACACAAACAATTCCTTTTCGTATAAAAAAAAATTCCAAAAAAATTAGGAAAATTACAAAAAAATACTATAATAAATATAAAGAAATTGTTTTTTAAAAGAGGTCCTTATGTTTCAAACTGATTATGATTTACAACACTATGAAGTTGTTTCACTTGATGAAAATATTCCAGAAGAAATTATAGGGAACCAAGAATTTTATGAAACTGACCCAGACCCAGTTTTGTCCGAAACTGAAAAAGTATATGGAATTAAATATCTCTATCCGTGGCAGAGAATGGTTGTTGAAAACATTTTCGAAGCTGAAAAAAATGGCGAGCGTGGAAATCAAATAGTACTTCTTCCTACAGGAGCTGGGAAGTCTCTTTGCTTTATGGTTCCTGCACTTTTTTTATCAGGACCCACTCTAATATTATACCCCCTCTTAGCTCTCATGAGTGATCAAGAAAGGAGGATGAAAGAAGGAGGGCAAGAGGTTGTTGTTTTTAGAGGAGGTCAAACACCCCAAGAGCGCAAAGAGAATTTTACTACAATAAAAAATGGAGCAAAATTTATACTAGCAAACCCTGAAGTACTACAAAATGAAAACTTAATACAAGAGTTAAAAAACTGTAATATTTCACATATTGCAATTGATGAAGCACACTGCGTTTCAGAATGGGGAGACACGTTTCGCCCTGCATATCTTACCCTAGGTGCTATATTAAAACAACTTGATGTACCTGTTGTTACTGCGTTTACCGCAACCGCTTCTCCAGAGGTTTTAGAAAGAGTTGCGGAAGTTTTATTTGATGGTGAGGCTCACATTGTGAGAAGCGAAAGTGATCGACAAAACATACGCTATTATGTTACATGGGCGTGTGCCAAAACAAAAACACTGATAAAAACTATTATGAATGAGCAGCGCCCACTAATTGTTTTTTGTTCAAGTAGAAACAGATGTAGAGAACTTGCACTTATATTGAAAGATTTTCTATCACGCCAAGGAGAAGATGACACCGTTAAGTTTTATCATGCAGGGTTGTCACGAGAAGAAAAAACAGACGTTGAACAGTGGTTTTATCCAAAAACTGATGCCATTTTAGTAAGCACTTGTGCGTTTGGCATGGGAGTCGATAAAAAGGATATAAAAACTGTCATTCATTTCGATCCTCCCAGCACAGCAGAGGCATACATTCAAGAAGCAGGCCGAGGAGGACGGGATGGTTCTGTTGCTAAAGCTATTTTATTCTGGTCTCCCATAGATAGCAAAAGAGCCAACCATTATAAGGTTGGAAGTAGAAGTCGTGTACTTGCAGATTTTGCAGAGAGCACTACCTGCAGAAGACAAGTCTTACTCGATGCATTAGGGGCTGAGCAAGCAGCCTGTAGTGGATGCGATATATGTGAAAACAGTGCTAAAAATACGCCTTCGGATGGAAACACTCTTTTACAATTTATTAAAAAAACAAAGAAAAGATACTCTCTAGCAGAATCAATGGCAATATCTCAAACTAACCAAAATTTTTTATCTGCAAAAAATTGGAATATGCGTATTTGGGAAGAAAAAGATATTAAGGATATATATGACGCTCTTTTTTTAGAAAAAAAAATCGATATAAAAAAGCATTTCAAAGGAGTTCATCATTCCCTGAGTCACTTTCTGAAGCGCCGTCAGAAGTAGAATCTGCATCCCCGCTTGCAGCAGGTGCAGCTTCAGCAGGTTCTTTTTTTCGTATAATTCGTTTTGGTTTAAATCCTTGCTTTTTTTTGTACTTTGAAACATAAAAAACAAAGTTTAAATATAAAAACACAACTACAAAAGCGGCGATGAGTCGCCAATCTTGTATTAGCTCTATTACAACAGAAAAAACATCAGAAAAAGTCATAATTACTTATCGACTAGAATAAAGTAGGTCTTGAATGTAAATGCTCAGAATGATACAATGGGTGAATGATTGGTATTATTGATTACAATGCAGGAAACATTGAGAGTGTAGAGCATGCACTTCGCTCATTACATATTCCGTATATTATTTCAAAAAAAGTGCAAGATCTAGCTCCCGCAACAAAAATTCTCTTTCCAGGAGACGGACATGCCGAATTTGCAATGAAAGAGTTAAAAAGAACAGGCTTTGATATATTCTTAAAAGATTGTCATGCCAAAAACATGCCTATTCTTGGAATATGTGTTGGAGCACAAATTATTTTTGATTATTCAGAAGAAGGTGACACAAAATGCCTTGGTTTAATGGAAGGAAGTATTAGGCACTTTTCAAACATTATAAAAGACAAAACACAACATTTAAAAGTGCCGCACA
>CAYJPS010000051.1:0-15308 GCA_964372135.1 uncultured Treponemataceae bacterium
TACCATAAGTACAAGTAATAGATTTCTTTTCATAAAAAATCTCCCTTTTTTTTTTTGAAGCCTTATGCCAACGACATAAAACGGTAGTTCTACCGCTAATAGCTGATAGCACCTACATACAACAATACAGTTGATTATTGTACCTTCTTTTGACTCTTTTAAAAATCAAGTTATTATAGCATTCAAGAAAAAATTAATCAATGTAAAAAAAGTCTAAAAAACAAAAAAAAGTGATATTATTTTAAAAAAAATGAATATTTTTGCATAATTTTTAAAGAAAAATGCATAAAAATGTTAAAATTATTAAAAAAAACAGGCTATACTTTAATAAAAGTATAGCCTTGAAGTATTTATTTATTTTTGATTACACATCTAATTGTAAGTAAATTTGATCCGCTAAGCCGAATCCAGCATTTTTAGTCATTGTCGTTGCTAACTCATCATAAAACATATCGTCGTACATTTTTTGAGCATAGCTTTTTTCTTCGCCTGATATACTTGTTCCACTTAAGCTACTGCGCATGGAAGAAAGCATGATTTTTACAAAATATGATTCTAATTCTAATGATTTTTCATACAGTGCACTTGTTTTATCAATAGTTTTACCTTCATAGGCTACCGAAGGATTATTTGCAGCAGCTCCAGTAGGTAAAGCGTGCTTATCGGCTTCTGTTGTAAAGGTATCTGCAAACCCTGTTGCATAGTCTCCATTGAGTCTACCTTCCTGCGCTAAAGGAAGTGGTTTTGTAGATAAAGCAATACCCTCGCCTGACAGTATTTCAGACTGAGCGGTATTACCGTGCTGAACTGAATCGACGAGGGCTTGGAACGTACTGATTTCATTAGTAAGTGTTGCAGCTTCTGTTGCAGCATACCCATTAGTTATACCTGTAAAGCCGCTTGTAATTCCATTAATCCCTGCCATATAGTTCACCTCTATATATATTTTCGGAATTTTACAAAATGACTTTAGATAATTCCCAATTAGGAATTAGGAATTAACTTTACCGTGTCGCGCTCAATAAGCTTTACATCCATTTTTATATTTTTATCAAAAATGTGTTCGCCATTTATTATTTTTAACAATAAACGTACTGCTGTTTTTGCACGATCAAAGGTATCTTGGTGAACAGTTGTGATTTGTGGGTGAATCATCCTTGAATAAATATTGTCATCAAAGCCAATAACAGAAACATCATCTGGTACTTTTACATTATTTTCTTGAAAAAAGCTAATTGCTTCTGCAGCATAATAGTCTGCTAAAAAGAAAAGTGCTGTATACGCAGAATCTTTTGCTGTTAATTTTTTATATACTTCGAATCGTTTTTCTTTATTGCGAGATATTGTTATGAGCGAGCTTTCGCTAATTGGAAGTTGAGAATCCTCAAACGCTTTTTTGTAGCCTTCAAAACGAAACTTGTAGCCACCTACAACTTCTTCATCATCAGTAATAACTGCAATCCGTTTATGGCCTTTATCAATAAAATGCTTCGTTGCTACATATCCACCCTTAAAATCATCGAGCCCAACATTATAAAAATTTTCATTGCTTCCAGTGTAATAACAATCTAAGAAAACGGTAGGTGTTTCACTCGATTCAAGTAACGTTTCCGTAGCATCGTCAGATAACCATAAAATTAACAGTCCATCAAGTTTCCACGTTTTTGAAAGTTTTATTACCTCTTGCGCACTATGCGTTACGTGTACCATTAGGTAATAACCTTCTCTTCTTATTTCTTCTTCAAATGCACCGAGTATAATAGAAGTGAAAGGGTCTTCAAACATTGTTTCACCTACACGAGGGGCGTTATATACAATAACTCCAATTATATGTGATTTCTTATGTGCTAATAGCTGCGCTGCTAAGTTTGGTGTATAATTCTCTGCATCCAATACAGACCGCACCGTATCCAATGTGGCAGATGAAACTTTTTCTGTTCTTCCGTTTATTACATTTGATACTGTTGTCGGGCTAACGCCCGCTTTCTTTGCAATCTGTTTTATTGTAGCCATGTTCTATTACCTTTGATGCCTTACTTTATGATTTCTTAAAATGATAGTGTATTTTGAATAATAACGCAATATCATTTTGATACGCATGCGAAAAAATTCTGATTACGCTATCCACTTTTTTCGCATACATATCTTTTGTAAAAATCAATTATTTAAGATATCCTAGCCATTTTTCTTGTTGAGAAATCATATAGTCAACCATTGGCTTTACAGGAAGACATCTGTTTACGATTGGATTTGCAAGCATTGCTTGAATTGCATAGTCCTTGCTCTTATGAATTACAGCTTCTGCAGTTAAGTCATACACACCACAATAGTTTCGTAAAAGTGCTTGATACCCCTTTGGTACATCCATTTTTATACCTGTTAAACCATTTTTATCGATTACTGCTGGGCATTCAACTGCAATCCATGATGGTAGATCTTCAATAATACCATTATTTTGAATATTTACTGCTGCTTCTTCAAAACCTGCATCACTGATAATACCATCAATAATTGGAACTGCTCTTTCATGTGTTACCAATTCGATAGAAGGCACCTTGTTTGGAAGTGATGTTTTGTAATACTCATAGAAATCTAAAATTCCTTTATGCTCTGCAACATCCCATGCCCAAGAAATATATTCACCAAAGTGGCTATCCGTCGTTATTGGCAATAGTTTGTATGTTTCTAAGATATACTTTAATAAGGTTCTATCTGCCCATGTGTATTTGCTTTTAAAGTTAGGGTTTTCTTTTGCATATTTTTCAGTTTCCTCTGCTTCGCCAGTTTCACGGAACCTATCTAAGAGGTCTGAATAACCAGGCTCAACCTCAAAAAAAGCATGTGCTTTTTTTAAAACTTCAGGATAAAGGTCTTGTCCGGTTTTTGCATTTTTAAGTTCAAGCATACAACTAAAGTGATTAAGGCCAGCTGCTCTAAATTGCAAATCTTCAACTGGAGTGTTAAGCATTCTTGGAAGCCAACGGTAAAGCCATCCAATTTCATGGCACATACCAATAAATTTCGCTTGAGGAAATGCACGCAAAACAGTAGTTGTAATAGCTGTCATTGGATTTGAATAGTTAAAGATATATGCATCAGGACATACTTCCATTGCGTCTTTTACAATGTCTAAAATAGGTGGGATAATTCTTAAGGCATGGAATACGCCTCCTGGCCCGCCATTTTCACCATACACTTGATGATAACCGTATTGCATAGCAACTTTCCAGTCTTCATCCCAAAGCTTAAATCGATCCCCTACTTCAATAGAAGAAATAATAAAATTTGCACCTTTAAAAGCTTCTTTTCTGTTAGTTGTAGCAGTAATTGTAAAATCTAATTTTTTTTCTTCAACAAAAGCCTTTGCAACTTTAAATACTTTATCCAAGCTTTCTGCGTTAATATCAAGAAGTGCTACTTCACTTCCCTTTAATTCTTTACTGCAAAAGATGTCTCCTAAGCTTCCGCAGCCAAACTGAGCACTACCCGCTCCAACCAATACTACTTTCATAGTTCTCTCCAAAATTTTATTTTATATAATAGCGAACAAACTGACGCTTAACGACCGTGTTACGTAACACCTAACTCTTTATTAAAATGTCTATATTGAATAGACATTTTTACATATTACTTTATTGATCCTTCTACCATTCCGCGAATAATATACCTTTGTGCAAATAAGTACAGAATAACAACTGGTACAATTGCAATCAATGCCGAAGTCAAAATTAAATCCCATTGTTTTAGGTAGGCACCCGCAAAGGCTGTAACCGCAATAGGAATTGTTTGTACTGCTCCGTTTGAACCGAGAATTAAGTACGGTAAAAGATAGTCGTTCCAAATCCAAATACCATTGAGAATTAAAACAGTAACCATAATTGGTTGTAAAAGAGGAAGAACAATATTAAAAAATGTTCTTGCTTTTCCGCATCCATCAATTGTTGCAGATTCTTCTAACTCTAATGGAATACCTTTTATAAACCCATGAAAAATGAATATTGAAAGAGAACACCCAAATCCTAGGTACGCAAACACAATACCCGGGATTGTTCCTAATAGTTTAAAACCGATAAAATTTCCTACCATTCTCATCCATCCAACCAGAGGATACATAAGAACTTGAAACGGAATAACCATAGCTGCAACAAAAAGCAAAAATAGTACGTTTGTCCACTTTTCTTTTACACGTACTAATATCCATGCACACATTGAAGAAAAGAACACTATAACCGTTAATGATATTATAGTAATAAATGTACTATCAATAAAAGCACCAACGTAATCTACTGTTTGATTTGTAAATATTCGTTGAACATTTACAAAGAGTTGCCCCCAACTCTCAGGCGCTGCTAGTGCATCAAAGATAATTTCAGGCGATGTTTTTGCAGAATTTAAAATTACCATTGCAAATGGAAGCATAAATAACACAAAGAGTACGATTCCAACAATTTCTAATCCCATTGGATGGTTTGATGTTTTTAACTTTTTCATTACATTTCCACCTCTTTCTTTTTATTAATGCTTACTTGAATAATTGATACAATTACCAATACAATGAAGAACACTACGGCTTTTGCTTGTGCTTCTGCCATTTTATTTGCTGTAGCTGTATTAAAAATATTCATTGCAAATAGTTGACTTGCTTTAACAGGAGTTTCTAAAAATCTAGTTGCAGGACCGCCATTTGTGAGCGTAAAGTTCATATCAAATTGTTTGAATGAATTTGTTAATGTTAAAAAAAGTGAAATAGTAAAAGCATTTGCCATCATTGGTATAGTGATCTTAATAATTTTTGTAAAGTAATTTGCGCCATCTACACTTGCTGCTTCTAACATAGATGCAGGAATGCCTTGAATTGCTGCAACAAAAATAAGCATTATGTATCCTGAGTATTGCCATGTATTAACAAATGACATTACCAAAATTACTAAATCTGGTCTACCGAGAAGGGATTCTTGAAGAAATTCAATACTAATTGAATTTCCGATTCCTACAATGGCTTGGTTAAAAATAAATTGCCAAATATAACCTAATACAATTCCCCCTATTAGATAAGGAACAAAAAACCCTGCTCTGTAAAAGTTTTTAAAGCGCACTTTACTAGTAACAAGAAGCGATAGACAAAAACTTACTACGTTTACAAGTACAATGTTTATAACGGTATACGCAATAGTAATTAAGAATGAAAACAAAAAATCAGGTTCAGAGAAAAGATCCAAATAATTTTCTATGCCAACAAAGTTTGGGCTGTTGCTTATACCGTTCCAATCAGTCATTGAATAGTATACCCCAAGAAAAAATGGTATGACTACAACCATCACAAAAGCAAGAACGCACGGTGCAACAAATAGATAGTTTGCTATTTTATGCTTTTTTATCATAAAATCCCCTTATTGTTAAAAAAATGACAGGAAAGTACATTAAAAATAAGTCTTTCCTGCCATTCTAACAATTAATAATTATTCATTATTAATTGTTAATTATCTATCCTAGTTCATGTTAGCAACTGCAGCTTCCATATCTGCAATAAATTGGTCTATTTGAGTAGGATCTTGTGCAAAAAGGTCGAAAATAGGACCAAATACATTTTGCCCTTGTCCGTCAGGTAGCATACCAAAGAATACACCGTAGTTTCCACCCTTTTGGTTTGCTGCAACAAGTTCTTGACTAAGTTGTCCTGCTGGTTGTAAATCTACAGATTTGAATGCAGGAATCATTCCAGCATTTGTAACCATGTATTCATGTCCTTCAGGTGTTGATGCAATTGAATCTAAGAAAGCTAATGTTGCTTCTAAGTTTTCACTTTCTTTGTTTACACAGTACCAACTTGGAGCAAAGAGGAAAAGTCCTTCTGTTACTTCGTCTAAGAATGCATGTGGTGCGTAACCAATGTCGAATGTAACACCTAATTGAGCCATATTAGGATCTACCCAGTTACCTTGATGTAAGAATGCTGTTTTACCTTGTGCGAATGAACCAACTTGATCATCATAACTTCCATTTGTTAGGATATTACTATCTGCATACACATAGAGAAGTTGAAGATATTTTGCATATTGTTCAAATCTGTCTTCATCTAATTCACCATTAAGTGCTTGTTCAATTACACTTGTATCAGTAAAGTCAAGACCTGCGCCCCAGTATGTCGCTAAGCTGTGTTGAGCAGCTACCCACCACATACCACCAGAAACTGAAGCTGCCATTGAAACAACAGCATCTAACCCAAGTTCTTCTTTTTGAGCATCGATTGAAGCAAATGCTGCTTCATAAGCTGATCTTGTAGTTAGTGTAGAAGGGTCTACTCCAGCAGCTGCAAGAATATCTGCATTGTATGCAAGTCCATAACCTTCAATAGCTACAGGAAAACCGTAAACTTTACCATCTTGATAGAAGGCTAAGTCTGTGTCTGCTACCCATGCTTCATCAGAAAGATCATACATATAGTCTTTCCAAAGGTCATAACCGCCTTGCCCTTCAATTACAAAGATGTCGGGCATTTCTCCTGCTTGTGCTTTTGCTTTTAAAGCTCCACCGTAGTCCCCACCGCCACCAAGCGTTTCGATTGTAACAGTAGTTCCTGTTTTTTCTGAATAATCTGCAGCGTATGCATCAATTGCATCTTTTATTTCAACTTTTAATTGAAACATGTCAACTGTTGCTGCTTGTTCTGTGTCTCCACCGCCACAGCTAACAAATAAAACTGAGCATGCGAGAATTGCCACTGCAATTACTGTAAATACCTTTTTCATTTTATACCTCCAAAATGTAAATAGGTGTTACGTAACACCTATATAAAAGTATACCACAGATTTCTGAATTGTCAAGAGGAAAAATAAAAAAAATATGAAAATTCATATTTTTTAATTAGAAAACTGCTTGTTTTTAAGCTATGTTTGCAAGGTTTATGTTTAAGCACAAACAAACAACTGAGGTCTTCGGACATAAAGAGGAGATTCATATACATAAAACAAGTAAATACTCTATTGGTTACATAATTATTAATGCATAAAAAAAGCACCTTAATACAAAAGTAAAAAGGTGCTTAATGTTTAGCTAGGTTAACTACATTTTATGAAGGTTGATTATAATATACAGTGTAAAACTCGCGAAAATCAATAGACTCCATTACATCCCAATCTTCATCCCAGCCTGCATCGGAGGCAGCTTCCACTCGTATATTAGGAAGTGAATAACAATGGCTAAATACTGTAGAGCCCATACTTTTTACGGTGATTGGAATCCATATACTCGTTAATCCAGTACTTGAAAAAGCATCCCATCCAATAGATGTTAAACCGTTTGGCAAAGATATTACAATTAAATTAGAACACCTCAAAAAAGCGTCCTCTTCTATCACTTTTAACGATGAAGACAAATTAACTGTTTCTATTGTTTCATTTTCCTTAAAAGCACCTGCTAAAATAGTTTCTACGGTGTCAGGCATATCAAAAGTAGCACTAGTTAAAGTTTCGAGATAAAACAGTAATGTAGTTTTATTTTTATCATACAAAGCTCTACCATCAAAAGCAAAAGAGTCATTCGTATCTTCTATAATTATATTTGAAAGGTTCCAACAACCAGAAAAAACTTCTGAACCTATTGTTGTAACACTTGCAGGAATACTTATATGAGACAATCTAGTATTTTCAAACACATTACCATTGATCGTTGTAACACTGTTTCCTATATGCACATCTTCAAGTTCCATAGCAGTCTGAAAAGCTCGATAATTTATTATTTCAACATTGTTACCGATATACACCTTCGTAATATCTCGGTCATTATTAAAGGCATCATAATCAATAGATGTAATAGGAAGTCCATCATCTGGGTGCACATCGGGTATTACTACCGTAGCTGCGGAGGTTGTTACTCCTTCTACTTCATACTCCCCATTCGAAAGTGTATAATCTAAAACAGCAAAGGGCGCCTCATATTTTTTAGCATATAGTGTTTTATTTCCTGATTCATCTGAGCCAATATTCGCAACAGGATCTCCAAAAAGATTTTCATTATCATACCAATCAGTGTAAAATATACTAGCTGGGTCATGTGTTGGTTTTACTGCATTAACACCAACGCCTTGTGTATACTCTGAAGGGAGCGCTGAATCAGTAAACTCCACATTGTCAACATAATAGGTAATAGAATACTTTGAAGCTGGTTCTTTGTCTTCATCATCTCCATCTAAAAGAATAAATTGTATATTAGGATTTTTCTCTGCAATATCATCTATATTTTCATACTCGCCTAAAATATAAATAGTAGATTCGGGCAAAATTACATTGCCAAATATTGCAATTGCATCTTCTATATTACTTGAAGCTAAAGGATTATCTAAAGTTAAGCCATTTCCACTCTCTTCTTTATCACCATTGCGATAAAAAACAGCATTTGGACGAGCAGCTAAATAATTGACACCTTCTTTTAATAACAAATTAGGCGAACGAGATCTAAAATAAATTGTATTATTATCTTTGGATTCAAGCTCTGCATACACAGCTTGATTAATACCAATATTTGAAAATAACACTTCAATATTTAAGCTATCAAGTTCATTAACATAAAGTGTTTTTCTATCAATTACATAGCCAGTGTTTACATTGTATAAAGAAACTTGTATGTTTTTTTCAGAAAAATCGTCTAATGAGATATTTCTATTTAAAGAAAAATTATCACTTGCTCGCGAATGCATATCGTTGCTTGAAAAATATTCAGTTAGATTAATTTTAAAGCTTATGTCCGTACCTGTCTTTATGCTCCATAGCGCATTGCAAGATACTAAAAGCAGTAAAACACAAGCAGAAACACTCAATAAAATGATTTTTTTTATCATTGAAAGTACCACCTTGTATATTTTTAATAAAATAGAATATATCACTACCAAAATAATGTCAACAGTCCAGAAAGGAAAAAAGCACCTTAATACAAAAGTAAAAAGGTGCTTATCACTAGGAATTATTCCCTATCTTTTAAGACCTGCCGCAACTTGTAACATAGAGTCACTTGTTTGTATGGCTTTTGAGTTAAACTCATACGCTCTTTGAGCAACTATCATTTGTGTCATTTCGTTTACAATTGAAACGTTTGACATTTCTAAAAACTTGTGCTGAAGCTCACCAAAGCCATCAAACCCAGGTTGACCTGGAATGGCATTTCCTGATGCATTTGATTCCAAAAAGAGATTTTGTCCGTCTGCTTCTAGTCCTGGTGAGTTTGGAAATCGATACAGCTCGAGCTGCCCTACTGGCAATGGATTATCGTTTCCTGAAACTTTTACCGTTACACGTCCATCCTGACTTACTGCAAGTGAGTCAATGATAAAGTTATCAGGCATAATAATTTCAGGCATTACTCTGTGTCCATTATTAGTTACCAACTGACCTGTGGAGTCAATTTTAAAAGAACCGTCTCTTGTGTAGGCATAACTTCCGTCATATTGTTGCACACGGAAAAATCCTTCGCCAGTTACGGCAAGATCTGTGATGTTTCCAGTATTTTGTAAAGATCCTTGGTTAAACATTCTTTGTGTTGCACCAAGTTTTACACCACTACCCATTTGAATACCAACAGGAGTTACGGTATCTTCAGTAGCGGGTGTTCCAGCTAACTTTACATTTTGATAAATTAAATCTTCAAACTCAGCCCTTTGTTGTTTATACCCTGTAGTATTAACATTTGAAAGGTTATTTGAAATAGTGTCTATTTGATGTTGCTGCCCGTTCATACCGGTTGCAGCTGTCCATAAACTTCGTACCATATTTACTCCTATTCCTATCTAACTCGTGCCACTGTTGTCCAGAGAGTTGTCATAAAGCTCTCTTGTGTAGTTATCGTTTTTTGATTCGCTTCATATGCCCTATTAACTTCAATCATTTGAATCATTTCGTTTACTACATTTACATTTGATGTTTCCACATAGCCTTGCATTGTTAAAGGTCTTTCATTACCTTCTGCAATATAGGCAGGTCCTGAAATATCGGTATCAATATATAATGATGATCCTTGTTTTTTTAAGTATCTTTCATCATCAAATTGTACTACTTTTAAGCGATCTACTTCTTGCATTGAATCTTCAAAGTATATCATACCATCTTCATTTACAATGTATTCTAGGTTTCCAACTTGAATTGGGCCGTTTTCACCCATTACTGGATAGCCTTCTTTTGTTTCAAGATAGCCCTCTTTACCCACCATAAAATTTCCGTTTCTGGTATAACGCTCACCTTGTGGAGTGTTTACGGCAAAAAAACCTTCAGTTGATAATGCGATATCAGTTCTACTTGAAGTTTCTTTGTATGAACCTTGCGAAAAATCTGTAAAAAGTTCATTTGTTTCAACGCCAAGACCTAGCTCGCCTATAATCGGTGCTGCGTCTGCTGACCCAACTGAAGTTTTATACACACCGTCCACTCCCATTCGCCGTATTAAAAGCTCTGGGAAGTTTTTGCTTACCGCTGTGTCTTTTTTATAGCCCGTCGTGTCTACGTTTGCTAAATTGTTTGATATAGCATCGAGTCTATTTTGCTGGGCATTCATCCCACTTGAACCGATGTACCAACCTCTAATCATACATACCCCCTAAATCCCACCGCGGGTTTTTTCTCTATGTATATTATCGGCATTAAATAATTTATAATTAATAATTAATAATTAATATTTTACCTCGACTGTGATTCTGATTTTTAAAAGCACCACCAAGATTGGTCATTTTTAAACCACAGATTACGCAGATTTCACAGATTTTTATTTTTGCGTAATTAATCTTTTTTCCGAATACCACCAAAATAGTAAAAGCAAAAATATTTATATTTTTAGTATGCACCAGTCTTTATATTTTGAAGCAATCTCTGTAGCACTTTGCAATAGAAATCCCATTAATCCTTTAATCTGTGGTTCTCTCCTTTCTTCCCCGCTCCGCTCACCCACCAAGATTGGTCATTTTATATCCACAAGAATTACACAGATGGCACAGATTATTATTTTTGAGTATTGAAACTTTATTGCGAATTCCACCAAAATAGTAAAAGCAAAAATATTTATATTTTTAGTATGCACCAGTCTTTATATTTTGAAGCAATCTCTGTAGCACTTTCCAATAGAAATCCCATTAATCCTTTAATCTGTGGATAAACATAATAAAAAGAGGTTCCCAATCTGTAAAAATATGTTTTTTACGAGATTAAATACCGAGCTTCGTCTTTTAGATTTTTGAGCTGTATGTTTCCCTGTAGGTAAAAACTGGTAATTATGCAGATGAGCGCTATAAAGCCAAACACCCCCATGGCTTGGCTTACGGTTATAAAGTTTGAAAAAAAGCTTCCTGCAATAAAGATAAGAAGTGCCACCTTTGCTATTTCTTTTAAACCAAATAGCATAACAGCAACAAAGGCTCCAGCTATTACAAGTGCAAAGGCATTATCCATAAATACGCTATACCCTTCATGAGTATAGGGCGAAATAAGGATTTCTACAAATGTTGCAAATAAAAGCCAGTTTATAAAAAACGACAAAAATTGTAGTCTTTTACTTTTAAACGAAATTATTCTTCTAATATATATTAAAAACATTATAAGAAGTGCAAAAACTCCTGATGCTAAGGTGGGTAAAAGGTTAAGTGTTTTTTCTTGTAGTGGAATAAACAAAAAGTACTCGCGCGTTGTATACATGGGTAGCCAAAACACTACGCACGCAATGAGTGCAAAAAGGAGCCCTACTTTTTGTTTTGTTACTCGTTTAAGCATGTTCTTTTTTCCAGTTTGTAATTTGACCTTTTGTTTTATCGAAGTTTACACCTATTAAGAAGATGTTTTTACCTCGATTTTCGTACTTTTTGTAGTACTCTTTTTCTTTAATTTGATCTAAGGCAATCTTTGCATCTTTGTCTAACTTAAACTCAAAGATAAATACGTTGTTATTATAATGGCACACTGCATCTATCCTACCATCATTTGTTCTCGATTCTGCTTCTATATATGTTCCGATTAGTGAAAACAATACATAAAAAATGGTTTGATAGTAGCGTTCTTTACCTATGTGAAGGTCATACGGAATGCTTGCATAAAAACTTGTTAAAATTTTCATAAACTCATCAATATTGGCAGAGTCGAGTACTTGCAGTAAATTGGTAATAATTGACTTTACAGCATCAGCCTTAACAGAGGTATAACTATCCAGTAAGTATGTTTCAAAAGCGGACTCTACTTCAAAGTTGGGAAAATCAAGAAAATATTGCGTTTCATCAAAAAATTTCTTTGTATCTTTTATAGTTAAATACCCGGTTTGTAACAAAAGAGCCAAAGGATTAATACTTTCAACTTCATACGCACTGAACGCAATTTCTGATACCGGCTGAGTTAAAGCGTTTTCTATATCAAATTCTTGGAGCTTCATTATATTAAAAAGAAATGTTGGCGTTCCCGTGCTAAACCAATAGTTACTAAAATCACCTTGTCTTACAAAATATTGTGCAATAGATGATGGGTTATACACTGTTTGAGATTCCGCATGAAATCTATAGCCATTATACCAGTGTTTTATTTTTTCAAGTAAATCTTGTTCTGTTATACCTTGCTTTGTTGAAACGTCTGCAATATAGGGCTCAAAGTTGTATTCAAGTTCTTCTTGCGTGTAGCCTGTCATGTGGGCAAAGCGCAAATCCATGGTAATGTCTGTTAGGTTATTAAGGTCTGAAAAGACCGATACATGAGAAAACTTACTTACCCCGGTAATAAACACAAAACGCTCGTATGGCTCACATGTTATTATGACACTGTAAAAACCTTTTAACACTTGCAAAATTGCAGGGGCTTCGACTGAAAGAATATTGTTTAATATGGGCTTGTCGTATTCATCTAGTAAGATTACCACTTTTTGATTATTTTTAGAAAGTGCTGTTATCAAATCTTGAAAGGCTATTGAAGGAAGCGTCGCCCTTAAATCAACCTCGAAGTCACTTGCAATTCTCTCAATTTGGCTTAATAAATATTTTTCTAACTCATCGGCATTTCTTGAGCCACAGCTTCCCATGTCTAGATGAATTATTGAGTAGCTTTCCCACTCAAAGGGTTTGTTATACAGTGCAGTACCTTTAAACAACTCTTTTTTTGCTTGAAACACTGCCTTTAAAGTAGACAGAGTAAGAGACTTTCCAAAACGCCTTGGACGTGAGTAAAAGTAGATACCTTTACCGGGTCGTACCAATTCCCAAATGTATTCTGTTTTATCTATATAAAGGTAATTATTATTAATAATTACCTTTATACGTAAAAATACTACTTGTTATGTCTTTCATATGTTTATTATAGCACATATTGTACAAAAAAACTACCACCAAGATAGAGTGTCATTCTGATTTTTACAAGCACCACCAAGATTGGTCGGTCATTTTAAACCACAGATTACACAGATGGCACAGATTCTTATTTTTGAGTAATTAATCTTTATTCCAAATACCACCAAAATAGTAAAAGCAAAAATGTTTACATTTTTAGTATGCACCAGTCTTTACGTTTACTACGATTTACACAGCACCTTCCAATAGAAATCCCCACTAATCTGTGGTTTCTTCCTCCCCACATCTTTTCCCGTGAAGAATCTCTCTTGTGGCGTAGAAAATCTTTATCTTTGCTTCCTCATTAATTAATTTTGAACAACGCTATCGGTTACACTTCCACCGCTATTAGTGTACGTACCAGAAATACTATGCACTCCATCGCCCCCGCTAGAAGCTGTATTGCCTTTGATAGACCCTCCAGTAATTTTTATAGTTCCTCGCCATGTAAAGATTCCTCCGCCTGTACCTGCAGTATTTCCGTCGTTCGATGGATTATCGCCACCAATTGTTCCTCCAGTCATATTGAAGGTAGCATTTTCCCCTACTTGAACTCCTCCACCTTCCTTTATACCAGTATTGCCACTAATATAGGAGGAGTTATTACCACTCATAGTAAAAACTGTTCCGCTCTTAAAAACATATACTCCACCACCATAATCTGCACTATTTCCTCTAATTGTACCAGAGGTCATCGTAAAAGAGCCCCCCTCTAGATATACGCCACCTCCATTTGCTCCTGGTGCATTATTACCTTTAATTTCTCCTCCGTTCATCCTAATTTCACCAACAGATCGAACAGCGCCTCCAAATCCATTGGAGCTACTTGCTTCATTATTGTGATTTTCATTATTTTGTAATACCGTACCGCTTTCAATTTCTAAGGTACCAGCATTTGACACATTTATTAAAGGAGCCTGAGCATCAATACTACCTAAACCTGTGGTATTGGTTCCATTTTCATTTTTATAAGAGAATCCAGCCATACCATCTATAGTAATGTTTCGCAGTGTGAGTGTTCCTCCCGTAACTTTTATAAGGTTACCAGTAAAGTCAGTACCACTACCACTTACAGACAAATCATTACGCCTTACTATTACAGCATTTGCCCTACTATTAGACCTTCCATTCCATTCTTGAGAACTACTTACTTCTACTTCTGCAGTAACCCAAATGGTAGCAGTATTGGTATCTTTTAAAAGCTCAAGCGCTCTAGCAAAGGTTTTTACTGCAGTACCAGAGGTAATACCGTCATCCTCATCTCTCCCTTGTCCACTTAGGAAAATGGTTTGAAATTGTGTTGGTAATGTAAGATTTGCACCAATCCTTTCAATTTCACCTTCATCATCCCTTGTAAAATAAGTTTCACTAAAAGTTGAACCACTACTTTGTACAAGCATGTATCCAGCAGTTGTATAACTAGGGCTTAAACCTATAGCTGGAACAATAGGTGGTGATACACTCGTGTCTTCTTCTAAATCACCAGTGATTTTTATTGGACTTGAACTAAGACCATTGGTAAAGTACACGTTAGCCGTTTCATTTATACCGTCACCATTGTTTGTATTACCCGTAATCTTTGGGCTTCCGCTTAACTCAAGTGTACCACCAGCAATATAAACACCGCCTCCATTACCATTTGGATTATTATTTTTGTATGCATTATTACTGGTAATAGAACCTGCACTCATAGAAAGTTCACCACTTGCCATATAGACTCCGCCACCTTCATCACTGGCATTATCTCTAATAATAGATGTTGAGCCGCTCATGATGAGTGTACTGTCATCAATATATACACCTGCGCCTTTTTGGTCATCCCCACCAAAATCTGTAGAATCGTTAGTATTTATATTATCAGAAATAGAACCACCATAAAAATTAAAGATAGCATTATTAAAAAGTGCAACACCACCACCTTTTGCTTCTTGTCCTTTTGCATTGTTTCCAGAAATTGTGGCACCTTCGTACATAT
>CAYJPS010000052.1:0-15262 GCA_964372135.1 uncultured Treponemataceae bacterium
CGGCAAGCCGACTACGAACGCAAATGACGCCTATGCCGTGCTCCCCATAGCTGCGCATAAGGGCTATGCGCTCGCTGTCATGGTCGATGCCTTCGGAGCACTTCTGAGCGGTTCCATGTACGGTGAAGGGCCGGGCAGACCTGAGGAAGGGCGTCCGGAGAACACGGGTTTTTGCGTAATCGTTGTTGACCCCTCAAAGTTTATGCCCATAGAGGAATTTAAAGCTAATGCCGATGAGTATGCAAAGGTGATGAAGAACAGTCGACTTGCACACGGCTTTGATGAAATATATTTGCCCGGTGAGCCTGAATTTAAAAAATTCGAGGAGTACTCCGTAACGGGCATAGAGGTAAGTGAGGCCTTGGGCGCACAGCTTTACGAGCTTGCTGTGGGGCTCGGCGTAGTGCCCGAGGGCAAGAGTTTTGAAGACCTCATAGCACTGATATAAGTCAAAATATTGAATACATAAATCGTATTGCAAAAATGACAAAAAAGCAGTATAATTCAAATATGAGTTTGTGTCAAAGAGGAGTGATATCATGCGTGACATGGGCGTAGCGGAATTACATATCCTAATTCAAATTATATATTTACTGCTTACCGTGATGATACTGCTCAGCAATCGCTATGACAATCCGCTGCAAGACAGGGCAAGCAGGCTCATGACTGTCATTTTTCAAATCGTTGCCATCAAGGTGATTTTGACCATCGGCAGGCTTGCTTTCAGCAAATATGGCAGCTTTACTCCGCTCAACATCCTGTTCACGATGGGTGAATTTGCCCTGCCCATACCCATTGCCATACTCTTTGCAGAATATATCAAGGCGCTCGTGCGTGACAAAAGGCTCGTGCCCAAGAAGCTGATGGTTGCGATTCGGATTTTTTCGCTCAGTATTTTACCGCTTGCCATCGGCTCCATGTTTTTTCCCCTAGTATTTGTCTTTGTAGACGGCAAATACCAAGAAGGCCCACTGATAAATTTATATAATGGCTCCTTTGTATTGCTCATGGGGCTATTGTACGCTATGATCCTCCGATGCCGCCGCGGGCTTACAAGGCGTGAATTTTGGTTTCTGCAAACCTATCTATGTGGTCCCATTATCGGTGCTTTTTTGCAAGTTGTCATTGACACGGAATTTAACTTTGTAAACCTCGGCATGATTCTTGGTATGATGTCCATCTATATCACCATCCACATGGACAGAGGCAGGCAGCTTGCCATGCAGGAAAAGGAAATGATGGACTACAAGGTTGCCATTATGATGTCACAAATCCAGCCGCATTTTTTATACAATTCCCTCAATTCCATCTATCATCTCTGCGACCAAGACCCGGCGCGAGTACAAAAGGCGGTCGGCGATTTTGCGGAGTACATGCGAGCAAACTTAGACTCCATCAAGCAAACGGTGCCCGTTCCCTTTGATAAGGAATTGAAACACATAGAAGCCTATCTATCGCTTGAAAAAATGCGCTTTGACGAGAAACTGCATATCCAATATGACATTGAAGCCACAGGCTTCATGCTCCCTGCATTGACCATACAGCCCATCGTGGAAAACGCGGTCAATCATGGCCTGTTTCCCAAAGAAGATGGTGGCACGGTAACACTCTCTACAAGAGAATACGACGACCGCTTTGAAATTCAAATCATAGACAATGGCGTAGGCTTTGACCCCGATGCAAAGAAATCTGACAGCAGAAGTCATGTGGGCATAGAAAATGCCAAGCATCGCCTACAGACCATGGTAGGCGCTACGATGTCTGTTGAAAGTACGCTTGGCCAAGGCACCACCGTCACCGTCAGAATACTAAAGGGGGGTTAAACGATGCATATCATAGTCGTAGATGACGAAAAAATCGCACTCGACGGGCTGGTTTTAGCCATGAAACAGTCCCAGCCGAACGCAACAGTGCACGCCTTCACAGGCGCAAGGGCGGCGCTGGACTATGTCAAAGAAAACCCCTGCGACATCGCTTTTTTGGACATACAAATGCGTGGCATGGACGGCATAGAGCTTGCCAAGCTGTTGAAACTTGCAAATCATAGCATCAACATTATCTTCACCACGGGATACGCACAATATAAGGGTGATGCCATGGATTTGCGTGCTAGCGGTTACCTGATGAAGCCCATCACCGCCGAGAAAATCACGACGGAGATCGAAAATCTACGCCACCCTATTAAAGTAAAGGCGGAGTGTAAAGTATCGGTTAGAACCTTTGGCAATTTCGAGGTGTATATCGATGATGCACCCGTGAAGTTTCACTACCAAAAAACGAAAGAGATGTTTGCCTACCTTGTGAGTCGTCGCGGTGCGCTTTGTACGAACAATGAGATTATGGCCATCCTTTGGGAGGACGAGGCGAAAGCCTCTTATTTCAGAAATATTCGCAGTGATATGCTGCAAGTGTTTCCAAATCATATTTTTGTCAAGCAATGGGGCAAAATCGGCATTATCCCCCACCAAATCGCCTGCGATTACTACGATTGGCAAGACGGCAAGCTGTCTGCCATCAATGCCTATACCGGCGAATACATGAGCCAATACAGCTGGGGAGAATTCACCTTAAGCAGGATCAATGCACGGCAGGAATAAAATTGAATATTCGAATAATATCCGCCAGTCGAAAACCGTAAAAATATTTTTTGTTTTTACGGTTTTCTTGCGTTTTTTGTGGCACTTTTGTGACACTTGGGTTGTTATAATTGAAAAGTAAAGACTTTACGGGAAGAGGAGGAAGCATTTTGAAATTTGTCACAGTGGACAATAACAAGCACCGACTTACAATGCTTGAGGAATTATTAAAAAGTCACTTTCCCTATTGCGTTGTGAACGAATTCACAGACCCTATGCTATCGGCGAAATTCATAATAAATAATGATGTTGACATAGTGTTTGCGCAAGAAAAAATGCACCGAGTAGACGGCGAAGGGCTTATGCACGTTATAAATATCAACAAACCCTCGGTGCCGGTGCGACTATTTCGTGAAGTGAGCGAAGCAACGGCGTGTATTTTATCACTAAAAGAGTAAAATTTAAGGAGGAAATTTTAAATGCACACAAAAAAGACGATGAAGCAATGGCTTTTGGCAAGCATACTCACCTTGGTGATGGTGTTTGGTATGCTGCCGATGATGACGATGGAGGTTGAGGCGAGTGGTGATCCCACCGCAACTTTCAACGCTAATGGTGGTAAATTTGATGATGGCACTACTACATACACGGAAGCAATCGACACATGGATGAATATCCCATCAAATCCAACGTGGGATATGCACATCTTTGATGGTTGGTATGACAATGAAGATTTTACGGGCGAGGAACTGTATACATCTGATATCACGAAACTTACCGTGTCCACCACGCTTTACGCAAAATGGAATAAGTATACAACAGACAGTAATAGCCTAATGGCATATACATATGTCGATACCATTTTCCGTAAACCGCAGAGCGTGGATACTATTGATATTAAAAATTTTGATATTCGGGGTGTGTTTGATGACAAGTGGAAGCAGGTTACATACTTCAATCGAGGCTTTACAACAGCCCTTCAATTAGATGGCGAAACTATTACTGTGCCAAATGTCAATGCAGTGTCTTCCACAGGTGGTGGCTATGATGTAGGTAGCACAGGTTTAAATGTAGCCATTGACCTAAGCCTTGAAAATGGAGGACAGACCATAAAGGTCATCTATACGGTGGAAAATACCGATAGTGTAGCAAAGACATTTTCTTTAGCTTCCGGCGGTGACATTCAAATCGGTGTAGACGATAAAGCGCCTATTACTTCTTTTACAGATGATACCGGTTTTATGATGGTATCTGCTGAAGATGTTGATAAAAATAGCAGTGGCGAATATGCACAGTTTAATGTATTCTTAAAAGACGCCCCCGGTGTTACCAATGTAGATGGCTATTGGTATGGTGAATATGAACAATATAATACTAACTATTTTACCGACTTAGCAACTAAAATACCGCTGACTGTAGACGGAAATGGAAACAAAATAGACTCCGGTGCTACATGGCACTGGGCAGACGAAACCATAGGTGCTAATGAAACCAAAACCTATAGTATCAAATTGGGTATCGGCGGTCCGGGTAGTGAAGATGTGGTAGAATCTGCTACTCCTATCGCAACTTTCTTTCCAAACAACGGCACTGCTACAACCGAGGTATCTATTACAGCCAACATGACAATCCCAACACCAACCAAGACTGGCTACACCTTTGACGGTTGGTATGACAATGCAGAGATTACAGGCACTGCACTGGAAGAAGCAGCTATCAAAGACCTTGGCACGCATACCACGCTTTACGCAAAATGGGAAGTGGCAACCTACACCGTAACTTTCGACCCTAACAACGGAGGAGTTACAAGTGATGTAGATGTTGCACCCGAAATGGCAATCCCAACACCAATTTGGAACAATTTCCATTTAGCGGGTTGGTACGACAATGCAGAATTTACAGGCACTGCACTGGATGAAACAGCAATCAAAGCCCTCACTACGTCCAAAACCCTTTACGCAAAATGGCAAGCGAGTGCGTCTGACACAAGACCTGTCAACAAAGTCGGTGATTTCATTGTAACGGGTGGAACACTTGGCACAGATTATGAGTTCTCAAGCGGTGTTCTAAAAATCAAGACAGAAACACCACTAACAATCGAAAACTTTGATAAAGACACACAAACTAGAAACATTATCTTTGTAAATGACGCTACTATTGCTAATGTTAACATTACTTTAGCTGGTGTGAATTGTTTCGATGATGGTTTTG
This sequence comes from uncultured Treponemataceae bacterium, assembly GCA_964372135.1. Classification (GTDB taxonomy): domain Bacteria; phylum Spirochaetota; class Spirochaetia; order Treponematales; family Treponemataceae; genus CAYJFX01. The sequence continues at coordinate 4,788 of CAYJPS010000052.1, forward strand.
GGGTATTTAGGTCAAAGGCACCTATGAATCTCACTCTTGCAGATGGCACAGTGAATATATTGAGTGGTGGAAGTTTTACTGACGCAATTTACATGATGCCTGATTATTCGAACAATTCAGAGGTTCCAGCCCTAAATATTTATGGCACTGGCGAGTTGCGCACATCGTCAATTGGCTCAGATTCTATCGATGGCCATTTTAGCCTTGCTGACACATTGGAGTTTGCAACAAGTAAGACTTCAATGCCTGACGATAATGCAACATACGCAAGAGGTACTGGTGAGGCAAAACAATATGATACAACGATTCCTCATACCGCATTTGGCCAGCATATAAGAATAAAACCATACACTGCACCAACTCCGCCAAGCACTGGCGGCAGCGGCGGCGGTAGCAGTAGCACCAACGAGCCTGACGTTGATGTTGACGAGGAAACAGGGGATGTAACCGCTAAACCGGAAGTTAACACGCAAACCGACGAAGATGGCACAACCACCGCAAAGCCCGAGCAGGACACCCTTGCGCAGGCCATCGACAAGGCCTCTGAGGAAAAGAAGGAATTAGAGGCGGACGGCAAGGACTCCACTGCTGATGTGGTTCTCGAAGTTGATACAAACAGCGAAACCAAGGCGGTCGGCATCCAATTGATCGTAGAGGATGTAGACGGTATGGTGGCAAAGGATATTGACAATCTGGTCATCACCAGTGATCTCGGCACTGTGACCTTAGACCAAAAAGCGCTGCAGGCCATCGCCGATGGCAAGGCGGCGGACGAGGCTGTTGTCCTGATCATCCGCGAAGTGGAGGATACAACATCGGAATTGACCGAGGAGCAAAAGGCCATCGTGGGCGACGCCCAAGTGTACGAACTGTATATTGAAGTCAACGGCAATCGTGTGTCCGACTTCAAGGGCGGCAAAGCCACCGTACAGGTTCCGGACGGCTTGGCTGAAGATGTGTCCGAGATCAAGGTGTATTATGTGGATGACGAGGGCAATATCGAATACAGACCCACCATATATGACAAAGTAAATCGCACAATCACCTTTGTCACCGAGCACTTCTCGCACTACCTAATTAGCACAAAAACCTTGGAGGCCACCTTGCCCTTTGTGGATGTGGAGGCAGACGATTGGTTCTATGACAGCGTGCAGTTTGCGTATCAAAACGGACTGATGAGCGGCACATCCGATACCACATTTGCGCCATTCTCAGGCACAACGCGCGGCATGATTGTCACCATTCTCCACCGTTTGGAGGGCGCGCCGGAGACAGAGGCCGTAAATCAATATGAAGACGTTGCCGATGGCCAATACTACAGCGACGCAGTGGCCTGGGGCGATGCGAATGGCATCATCTTCGGCTACGGCAACGGAAACTTTGGCCCCGATGACACCATCACCCGCGAGCAGCTGGCAGCGATATTGTATCGCTATGCAGACTTCAAGGCAATGGACATCACCACAGGCGAGGACACAAACATCCTCTCCTATGATGATTCCTTTGACATGAGCACCTACGCAGTACCGGCGCTCCAATGGGCGATTGCAGAGGGTCTTATCACCGGCAGAAGTGAAAGCATCCTAGCGCCTACCGCAGGTGCAACGCGCGCAGAGGTTAGCATGGTTCTCATGCACTTTGATGCATTAACGAAGTGAGTGGTATGTAAAAAAATTCCGTAATACGTAGCCGGCCACTCCCCCGGCCGACTGGCGCGGATGCCAAAATCAGTGTATCCTGCTTGGCAAGGCTCACTGTAACTTTTATTGCAAAAGAAGGCTGGGAGGTCTTTGATGCCGCCGGAGAGACTCCAAGCGAGAGCTTCACATATACCCCGGATTATAATGAAACAGACGGCGTTGTCACCACATCCCAGACCCTCTCTGTGCAAACAGAAGGTGGTATCACTGTAGATGGTAGCCCCTTGATCTATGACTTTGACTACAAGGCGAGGTATGACAAACGCATCACCGAGTTTGTGGAGCAAGTTGATAATTTGGGCTCTAACCCAAGCTTGGACGAACTATCCGACGTCATGAAATACTATGATGACCTGCCGGAGTATATCAAGGACCGCCTAAAAGAAAATGTAGGTGCAACTGTAGCTTTAGAAGAGTTGACCACGCTGCTTGATGATAAAGAAGATGACATCAAAACAGCAGTGGAAGTAGCCATTGACGAAGCAGACAGCATAGCGGACATCGAAAGGGCAAAGATTCTCTACGACGCCTTGGATGATGCCGCGAAAGAGGAGATCCCCAACAAAGATCTGCTGGATAAAAAGCAGGAGGATGCCGAGAAAGCGCAAAATATCATAGATATCTTAAACGAGTTGAATCCTGGCGGCAGTTATGAGGAAAAGAAATCAGCCCTCGAACTGTACGACGACTTGACCGATGATCAAAAGGCCCTGATTGACGACAAGGGTGATCATGTTGAGGTTGCAGGGGCAGTAGCTGCCGTTGATGGTGTCATCGACCTGCTAGAGAACATTGAAAAGCCCTACTCTGCCCAGGATTTGGACGAAATTCAAGCTGCTCAAGACGCCTTTGATGCCCTCACCAACGATCAAAAAGCCATGATCCCGCAGGCCGACAGGGACAAGCTGGACAGCGAGTACAATGAAATTGTAAACAGCATGACCGAGGACGAAAAGGCGGTGGAAGACTTTGAGCGCCTGGTCAATGAAGTCAAGGAAAAACCGACTGCAGATGCCATCGAAAAGCTTGAGGACGCATTCAACAAGCTGACGCCTGACCAAAAGAACACTGTGAACAGCGGTGTGGAGGACACATACGACGACTTTGTGGTGCTCGGCGAGAGATCTGCTTCCCCCGGTGGTGGTAGCACCTCCTCATCTTACACGCCGGAGCGCAATGACCCGGACAACGGAGACTACACTGTAACACCGAGCGCACCCAAAAAAGGTGATGCCGTAACCATCAAACCGGAGTCCGACGAGGGATACATTGTAGATAAAGTTGTTGTTAAGGACAATAACGGCGAAGACATCGAGGTAACGGTCAATGTCGATGGTACGTACACATTCGTTCAGCCAAGCGGCAAGGTGACTATCACGGTGACCTTCAAAGAAGTTGCTGTAGGCGTCAAGCTTGACAAGGAAAACCATATCGCCTACATGAACGGTGTCGGTGACGGCAAATTTGCACCGGATAAAAACATGACAAGAGCGGAAGTTGTAGTCATGTTCTCTCGTCTAATGGTAGAGAAAATGGACGATGAAATGACCTACACCGCCACCTTTACAGATATCACAGGCGACGAGTGGTACGCAAACGCTATAGGCTATTTGCAGCAGTTTGATATTGTAGGTGGATATGTGGACGGCACATTCAGGCCAAATCAGCCGATTACAAGGGCGGAATTTGCAACAATCGCAAGCAGATTTGAAACCTTCGTGAAAAGCGATACAAACAACTTCTCCGACGTTGCGGATGATTACTGGGCACTCCCGTACATCAACTCCGTAGCGGAGCAGGGCTTTGTAAACGGCTACCCCGACGGTACATTCAAGCCAATGCAAAACATCACAAGAGCGGAAGCGGTTACAGTTGTCAACAATATGTTAGAGCGCACAGCGGACGAAGCATTTATTGCGGACAACATGGCAGAGCTAACCACCTTTGTCGATGTGGATAGCGAGCACTGGGCATACTATCAAATCTTAGAAGCGAGCAACGGACACGAGCACGCAATGTCTGAGGGCAAAGAAACTTGGACAGAGCTTCACTAAAAGCAACATGACATCCATGCATGGTGGAGAGAGGCGACAGGTGCGCAAATGGCGACCACGCTTATGCGCTATTTGACAATGGAATAATTGATTAAAATAGAAGGCGGTCACCAAAACGGTGACCGCCTTTTTATGCACAAGTTCAGTTTATAAAGTTCGACACTCGTTCGAGCCACACCCTAAAATCCTCTTGCATCTATTTTGACCGCTCTCTCCAGTCGAGAGCCTCGACACGCAATTCGCACTCCACATCTGTGGGGTGCTTTTTGTTTGCGCCTGCGTGGGTATGTATTTTGACCGCCCTCTCCATGATAAGTTGACAGTTTTCATTCAATGAAAGCTGTCAACTTCAGTTTGTCAAAGAACGCCAACGATCAAGCGGCGGTGGGCGCAAACTTGCAGCTAAGAGGTGCGAATAAGACGTAGAAAGGGTGGGAAAAGGAGTATCTCCAACTCCAATTCGCCAGCTTTTTAAGATTCATGCACGCATACCCCAGCCTCACCCAGTTTGTAACTCGGGCCAGACCGCGATGTCGCGTATACGGCATTATCGGTATGCGCCATAGTCCATCCCACGCTACACTGTCATGCACATTCCCTCCCGTTACTTCCACGCCCACTACAAAACCATTCTTATCACAAGCCGTATGCGCCTCATAGGCAAACTGTCTCTCATGTTCACCCTTCACAAACATCCCCGCATCAGGATCGGTTGTTGACGTCGTTCTTGTTGAGTATGTATTCAAATATCTCCTCGGCAAGCTCGGGAGGGAAGCGTTTGCAAAACGCATAGCTTACCGTAGCGAAGTGCGGTATCTTGTCTAATAGGTTATATCCCAAGAATCAACGATACGCCACATTTACTTCTATTTCCCTATGCGTCTGGCGCAATGACGGTATCCCGAACAGGTGTTGTATCATCACCATCTTTATTAGCACTACTGGGTCTGTTACGGGTCGTCCGTTGTCGTGGCAATAGTAGCGCGACAGTTTGTTCTTGGCGAGGTTCTTTGACAGACTGAAAGGCGGTCACCAGTACGGTGACCGCCTTTTTGTAGATGGGGTCACAATCGTTCGAGGCACACCCCACTCCCCTACCACCATTAATAACTTTAACTGTTTAATTGGTCTCATTGCCTTGCGGAGACTATATATTCATGGTATAATGTATAAGTATCCAAGTAATCCAAGAGGCGTATATTGGACACAAGCGTACATGACAATCAAATTATGCAAAAATGGAGGTACTTATGAAAGTAAAAAACAGAGTATTATCAATTCTACTGACTCTCTGCCTTGTCCTTGGCTTAATGCCCATGGCGAGCATGTCGGTACAGGCGGTAGTCGAAGCGTGGGATGGCACGACCATCACTGCTCCGTCAGGTAGCGGAACGGAACTCGACCCATACCTCATATACACTGGAGAGGAACTTGCGTGGCTGGCGGATCAAGATGACAGCTTTGAAGGCGAAACCATTTTACTCATGTTCGATATTGACCTCGACGGTCACGAATGGACACCTATCGGCTTGACGCAGGCATTCAAGGGCACCTTTGACGGCAATGGATATACCATCTCCGGCTTGTCCGTAAGTCAAACGCACATAAGTTATAACGGCAATAGAGTAGCCGGTCTGTTTGGTCTTCTTGGCACAAAGGGTATGGTGCGCAATGTGCGAGTGGAGGGCTCAATTAATATTAGCGAAGGCTCATTAATTCTTGTAGGAGGCGTAGCCGGTCAAAGTGTGAGTGGCACTATCGAGAACGTATCTGCCAATGTGGATATTGAATCATCAGATGTAAGTTCAAATATGGGCGGTATCGTTGGTAGCAACGCCGGGGGTTCTGTCATCAATGTGTACAGCATAGGTACTATTTCGGGTATTGGAACCAAAGGCGGTTTGGTCGGACACAATGTCGGAAGCGTCAAGCAGGCATACTATTTGAAAACCGCTTCCGTCAATGACGGCATCACAGGAATCGGTAGTTCTATCGGCGTGTCTGAATCTATACCCGACACCAATGCAGTCAACGAAAACGTGCTCTCCTTTGACGAGAGTGGCGATCTCAGTCAAACGGCACAGTTTCGTGCAGATAACGGCGCGACCAGTTCCACGCAGACAGGTAGCACCACCTTGTCCGATGCACTTAAAGCCTACTACAATGTCTATATAGCAGAGGAAAGGGTTGCTAAGCCGACACTGCGTATGTGGAACAACAGCTTGCCCTATCCGGATTTCTCCCAACTGTGGACGGATATAGCAATGGCGGTCACCGAGGTAGATGGCACGTATACCATTAAAAGTCAAATGGAGCTCGCCTGGGTTGCAGAGCAAGTCAATGCAGGAAATGACTTTTCGGGCAAAAGCATTGTGTTGGATAATAATATCGTCCTCACAGGGGTAGATTGGGAGCCTATTGGCGTGTTTAGCCGTACAACGCCCGCCGAGAACAGACCGTTTAACGGCACCTTTGACGGTAACGGAAAAACCATCTCAGGTCTCGAAATAACAAACTCTCAAGACGAGAGTGTCGGTCTCTTCGGCTATGTCGGTGTGGACGGTATCGTGAAAGATGTAACGCTGTCGAACACGAACACCATCACGGTTAACAGGCAGAATTACTACGACGCCGACGACACACTCTATAGTGCGAACATCGGCGGCATCGCGGCAGTCAACGACGGTCAAATTGTTGGCGTGACGAGCGAGACTAATATCACCTGCAACCGCCCCGGACTTTACATGGGTGGCATCGTCGGGCTCAACATGGGCACGGTGAACGGTGCAATCGCGCTTGGTTCCATCAGCACATCTACCGTTTCACAACGCATCGGTGGCATCGTGGGTTACAATCATGGTGGCACCATCAACGATGCCTATAACGAGACAGAAATTGATGCCCATGGTGATGACAGTCAAGTCGGCGGTATTGTCGGGGACAACGTGAGCGGTGTTGTCAATGCGGTGAGTAACGTCCAAGCAATCACTGTCGGTAACAGTGGCATTTGGCTTGGTGGCATAGCTGGATCCAACCAGAGCGGTGGCATCATCAGCAACGCAGCAAACAAAGCGCCCATCACCTTACAAAATCAGTCCTCTTCTTATCCCTTTGTCGGCGGCATTGTGGGTGTAAATGCCAATAGCGATGCAACTGTCCTCAATTCGTACAACAATGCTACGGTAAAGGGTGGTTACTATAACGGCGGCATCGTCGGATATAACCAAGGGAAAGTGCTCGTTGAAAACGTGTACAGCCACACGCTCGATATAGACGGCGTTTCGGCGGGCGGCGTTGTTGGCAACAACACCGTTTCCGGCGGAACCCCAACCATCAACGAGGCCTATTGGCGCACAGATTTCCCAACAGACGCAATCGGAAGTAGTAACATCTCCAGTCCGGCTCTCTATCAGCGAAACATTCAGTCTTTCAGTTATGGCGGCGATTTAACTACGAGCGTTAGCATATACGGCACCAACTACGACACGCTATCCACTGCGTTGGGTGCGTGGGTTGCGGACTACAACAGCTACTACAATGCGACAACGGCGGACTACCCCGCCAGCACATGGAATACAGACGATAGACCGACCTTCCAAAACCACAACATATGGCCGTCGGAGATTACGGTGGAAGACATCGCAAACGGCACAGTGACGATCACCTATGGCGATGCAATGCCCACCATCTCGGTGGACGCTCTTGCCTATCCCGGCACGCAGACGCCGACCTATGCATACTACGCAAGCTCCGACACAACCCACACGACTGCGCTGACGGGAACGCTTGATGCGGGCGACTATCTCGCCGTAGCGACGATGACCGTCACCGGCACAGACATCGACTTCAAGGGCGACATCACCTACAATCTGACGATTGAACCGAAGGAGTTAGATGCGAGCATGATTGCCGACATCGCTGACCAAACCTATGGTGCAGTTGGGATAGAGCCAACCCTCACGGTAACAGATGGTAGTACGCCCCTCGCAGTAACTACAGATTACACCGTAGCCTATACATACAACACAGATGCGGCGTTGTCCACGGCGACAAACGCACCGACTGCGACCATTACCGCTGTAGACGGTAGTAACTACTCAGGCATCGCGTCGAAAACTTTTACGATTGAGCCCTATTCGTTGGTTGGCGAAACGGTCATCATTGCCGGTTATAGTAGTGGGCATGCTTCCATCTTCCAAACTCTGACTGCCAAGTTTTTAGATACCTCTCCGGCTCTGCTCGATGACTTCGACTTTCAGTGGTATGCAGGCAATAACGTGATCGAAGGCGCAACAAGCCAAACATATATGCCCCTCTTTGCAGATAGCGAAAAGTCACTGAAAGTTACAGTAACGCTGAATAAACCGAATAACTACAGCCCAAGCGATTTCACAGAAATGGACGAAGTCGATGTCGCACAGGCCTTTATCTACGTGACTGAGCAAAACGGCGGAATGCAAGGCAAATACGACGCGGACGACACGCTAAACGTTTTAGTTCAAAATGTTCTATCCCCCGAGAGCGGAACTTTTGCTTGGTATCGCGGCTCGGCAAACGGAACTCCGCTCATAGATACCGATGGTGACAGCGATCCCACAACCTATCTTATCACTGCCGAAGATGTTGCTTCAAACCAGCCACTCATTGTGGTATATACCCATCCAAGCGATACTGAGGGTAAACTCGAAGAAAGTTTAACTCTCGATAAGTATCGACTGTCGGGCTGGCCGAATGCCACTTATGCAGATACCACAGTAGATGGCACGAATGCGTGGACGGCCGAGCTCGCAGCCTCGGCTTTGGGTTATCCAAAGCCTATTTTAAACACAGAGTACACAATACAATGGTATCGTAACGGAGTGGCTATCCTCGGCGCAACAGACATAGAATATATCCTGACTAAAGCCGACCTCGGCGCAAAGCTCAGCGCTGTTGCGAGCGGTATGGGCGAGTATACGGGGGACATCACACTCCTCGAACCCAAGACGCTTCCGGCTATAAAGCCCGAAGCACCTGAGATTTCCGCCACGCCGGGCAACACAGAGGTTACTGTCACTTGGACAGCACCGTTTGACGGTGGCAGTATCCTCACAGGCTACACGCTTAACGTGACGAAGGTGTCGGACAACACAGGGGTCGGTAGTCCACACATCATCCCCAGCTCAGCGACGAGCTTTGTCGTGCCAGACCTTGAAAATGGCGTAGAGTATTCCTTCAAACTGACAGCAACAAACAGCGTTGGAGATAGCGAACCCTCTTCCGCTGTGACAGCAACACCAAGGGTGCCGACATCCTCCGGCGGTGGTGGCACAGCACCTGTAACGGAGAACATTGTCGATTCCGAAGAAGTCATCTCAGGCGACGATTTCAAGGAATATGCAGACAGTGGAGAGAGCCTCACCGTACAGGGTGAGGATATAGAGGCGGAATTTGACAACAAAGCTCTAAAAGCCATAGACGAGACCGTAGACGGTCAAGATGTGCAAATCATCATCGAAGAAGCGAGCGAGGACGATCTAAACGCAGCACAGATAGCCAAAGTCGGCGACAGACCTGTTTTCAACCTTAAGGTATTGGTCAACGGCGAATTAGTCACGACATTTGGTGACGGCAGCGTGAGTGTAAGCTTCAAGTACGATTTGCGTGAGGGTGAAGATCCCGAAAAACTTGTCATCTACTACATAGACGATAGCGGAAACATCATAGAGAAAATCGCGACATCGTACGACGAGAACACAGGAATAGTAACGTTTAAGCTCAATCATTTTTCAATTTATATGTTGGCTTATGAGGCCATGAGCTTTGCCGATGTTACGGAGGACGATTGGTACTATGACGCGGTGCTGTACGCTTTCGAGAACGAAATAATGACAGGTACGTCAGATGTGGAATTTGCTCCGAACGATAACATGACGAGAGCCATGGTGTGGACAGTCTTAGCGAGAATGAGCGGAGTTGACACTGACGGCGGCGACCCTTGGTACTCCGTAGCGCAGGATTGGGCTATGGAGAACGAGGTATCGGACGGTACTAACCCCGACGGCTATATCACTCGTGAGGAGTTTGTGACTATGCTCTATCGCTACGCCGCACCCGAGAATGTGACACAGCAGACTATGCTCGGGCAGTTTAGCGATAATGAGGCTGTTTCCGAGTGGGCAGTGGCTGCTATGGAGTGGGCAGTAGCTGAGGGTATAATCACGGGCATAGAGGGCGCGCTCGAGCCACAAGGCGAGGCGACAAGAGCCCAAATGGCGACCATGCTAACGAGATATATGTCAGCAGAATAAGTAAACATAGTAAAGGCGGTCACCCTAAAGGTGATCGCCTTTTTGTATCTCACTCCCCACTGCATCTATTTTGACCACCCTCTCCACCGGCGAGTCGCCGGACCCAGTTCGCACTCCACATCTGTGGGGTGCTTTTTGTTTGCTCCTGCGTTCCTGCATCTATTTTGACCACCCCCTCCAGCGGCGAGTCGCTGCACCCAATTCGCACTCCACATCTGTGGGGTGCTTTTTGGTTGCGTCACACCTATATGCTATCAGTTCACTTCCCTACCGTCTCACTTTCGACGATTTGTCGCTTAATGGCATTGCGTCACATGTTCTTATATGTTAGACTAATAGAGATTATGCTTATACCCAATATACATACTTGGAGGGACTTATGAAAAACACGAAAAAAATATTATCCATTACGCTCACCCTCTGCCTAATGG
>CAYJPS010000053.1:0-14847 GCA_964372135.1 uncultured Treponemataceae bacterium
CATGCAAGAGTAGTAATCCCACAAATCTGTGTAATCTGTGGTTCCTCCCCTGCTTCTTCGCTTTACCCGCAACAAGCATTGCTATACTTTTTTTTAAAAACATGCTATACTTGTGGTATGAAAACAGTTACTCTGTATCATGCAGGAATTGAAGAAATAGAATTCCCCGAAGTAAGAAAAAGTCGCTACACAAAGGACTTTTCATGTGGATTTTATTGTACAAACTCTTTGGAACAAGCTCGGCGTTGGGCAGAGCGTTATGCTAAAAAAGGTATCATAAATAGTTATATCTACAGCGAAAACAATGCATTAAATATAGTAAAATTTAATAAAGTGAATGATGAATGGTTAGACTTTATTGCATTATGCCGCTCAGGAAAGATTCATAACCATGATATTGTTGAAGGCCCAATGGCAGATGATAGTATTTGGAATTTTGTAAACGATTATCTTCTAGGATCTATTTCTAAAGAAGCTTTTTATGAGTTAGCAAAATTTACGCATCCTACCCACCAAATAAGCTTTCATACCTTACAAGCAATTGAGTGCCTAGAGTTTATAAAAAGTGAGAAAACATATGAATAAAAAGCAAGAAGACAATATTTTTTATTTTTGCACCATGATTGAATTTGTTTCAAGAAAAACAAAGAATCACCGAAACGATGTTATTTCAAAGTTTTCTACTTCTGATATAGCTCATGAGCTAAAAGTTGCCGAGGTAAATCACTGTTTAAGCTTTGAGCAAGTTAGTGATGAATGGATTGAAAAATATACGATAAACGAAGGTACTTTTGATACTGTTGATACATGTAAATATGAGGTTCCTTCTGTTACATCAATTGGAAGGCTATATCAAAGATTAATTGTATCTACAATGAAAGATAGCCCAGTTGAAAAAGCAATAACCGATGTTTTTACTTCATTTATTAGTGATGAAATTTCAAATTTTAATTCAAATGTATACTATAGTAATCCTGATTACATAAAGTGCTCATATGAAGAAAACATGCTTTTAGCCTAAAAGATACCACTAGGATTGGTTATTAAACATCCACAGATTACACAGATTACGCAGATTTTTATTGGTTACAGGTAATTAAGATTTTTTGTTAAAAATAAGACTTTGTTAAACTTTACAATGATTGCTCATACTGTAAAGTGTTTATTGGGTAATGGAAAGAGTGTCCCACATGCAAGAGTAGTAATCCCACAAATCTGTGTAATCTGTGGTTCCTCCCCTGCTTTACCGCCACAATTAGGCATTTGGAATTACAAACTAGGAATTATTAAGCCTTTCTTGATATTCACAGCCCCATTCGGCTAAGGCCTTTAGCACTGGTCTTAAACTATAACCTGTTTCTGTAAGAGTATATTCTACCTTTGGAGGAATCTGAGCGTACACTTTTCGCATCACAAGGCCATCCTCTTCCATAGAGCGAAGCTGTGTTGTAAGAACTTTTTGAGACACAATATTTACAAGACTCACTGCTTTTTTTATTTCACCAAACCGTTTTGTTCCATCCATTAATTCTCTCAAAATAAGGACCTTCCACTTATCCCCAATTAACATGATTGTTGTTTCAACAGGGCAAGGCGATAAATCTTTTTTACTCATACACTCAAACCTCTTAAAGTACCCAAAAGTAACTATACAACAATATAGTACTTACTTTACATAATGGGCCATAGTATGATAATATAACTGAAAGACAAAAAAGTCAAGCATTTTCGGAGGTAAGCAATGACAATTAAAGAAATCTTTGAACATTTTGAAAAAATTGGAACCGTAACATTTGCAACAATTGATGATGGTTTTCCACAAACACGAATGGCACATTTTAGGGCATGGGATGGCGATGGCATATATTTTATGACCATGCACACTAAACCATTTTATAAACAACTTAAAGAGACAGGAAAGGTTTCGGTATGCGGACTTTGTGCCGACACACGAATAGAACATGGCGACAACGGTGAATATGAATTTAAACCTGGATATGCCATAAGACTTTCAGGAGACGTTAAAGAAATTTCTATGGATGCCATAAAGGCAAAAAATAATCCCTTATTTGACTTTTGTATTAATGACAACGAAAAGTATCCTGCAATGGTAACATTTTGCATAACAAAAGCAAAGGGAGATATTTTTGATTACGACTTTGAAATGAAAGATAGGGACCATAAACTAGAACGCATTACCTTTTCTTATGGTGGAATGGCTGAGCCAAAGCTAGGACTTGAAATTGACAAAGAAAAATGTGTTTCGTGCGGTAAATGCGAAAAAGTATGTTCTTTTAAAGCAGCGCATAAGGCAGACATCAAGTATGAAATAGACAGAACAAGATGCGATGTTTGTGGCGATTGTTATATCCACTGCCCCGCACAGGCAATTTCTACATTAGGAAAATAGGCTTGACCAAACTACAAGCTAGCCTTACAATGGAAACAAGACAAAAAAACTGAGGAGAAGACATGGATACTAATACAGACTTCGTTTTCAAGGCAAGAATTGAAAGAACAATTAAATCATTGGGCGAAAATAACATTAATGGATATTTGATAGAAGATAGAAATGAGCTCATCAAAAAAATCAAAGAGCTGGTTCCAAGTGGCAGTGTTGTGGGAGCAGGAGGCTCTATGACCTTATCAGAAACTGGTGTAATGGATTTATTAAAAAATGATGAGTATACTTTTTTGGACAGAAATGTTCCTGGCCTAAGTGCAGATGATATCAATGATATTTACAGAAAATCATTTGGTGCCGACGCATACTTTACTAGCACTAATGCACTTACCGAAAAAGGTGAAATTTACAATGTCGATGGAAATGGGAATAGAGTTGCTGCAATGATTTATGGTCCTGATAAAGTTATTATTGTGTGTGGAGTAAATAAAATTGTAAAAACCTTAGATGATGCTATTCAAAGAAACAGAGAAATTGCTGCGCCTGCAAACGTGAAAAGACTGACAAAAAAAACACCGTGCGCAACTACTGGACGATGCATGGACTGTAGGTCTCCTGAAAAAATATGCAGAGCTTTTACTACTATCACAAGTCAAAGAGACCCTAATAGAATGCATGTATTAATAGTAAATGAAGATTTAGGATATTAAACCAATACCAATCAACTTGGAGCACCCATATTCATGTGGGTGTTTTTTTGTAACCTTTTGTGCACGTAAATTGTTTTAATATATACTATCCTCTTTTGTCCGATGCTTTTATTGGTTTAGAGCACGCACTTCTATTATTGAAAGATTGTGGTTTGATTGATGCATGTATTTTGCTTATACGTAAGGGGTTAAAACTCTCAATTTGCGCTGTCCATGATGCGACGCAGATGGTAAGTTTTTATAAGGAGAAATTTGATTGCATGCAATGTGTAAAAAAAATACTATGTTTTTGCTTAGCGTTCTTTTTTTCATTTCTATATTCTGAAAGCAAAGACAGTCCTACAATAGTCTTGTCTCACACTCAGCCTGAATACAAAGATTCATTGCAAATAGCAAATCCTAATATCGACTTCCAACTCAGCGAATATTCTTCAGCTTTACGCGTTTTTGTTGAAGGGAAAAATGTATCACTATTTGCAATAGACGCCATACCACTTGCAAGCGCACACCCTGATTATTCATTTACTCCTCATTACATACAAACTGTAGTTATCGCCGTTGACCGAGACCAAACAACAGAAGTTATTGAAAGTTGGAAAGATGTATTAACAAGCAAACAGCATGTAAGTTTTTCATTTGGCAAGGACATAGGATTGATGGTGTGGAATACACCATCAAATTTCCATATTGTTACCGCAATGGCAAACGCTTTATATGGCTCTTATAATATAAATGCAATATCACAAGATTTTAGAATGCTCAATGAAAATGGGCGCTTTTTTACGAATGATGTTTCAAAACCTATTTCTATAATGTATGACTCGCAAGCAGTAGCTTTATTACAACAAGGCAGAAACATCGAAATAATATTTCCAGAAGAAGGTACATTAAGCTTTATTTCAGGCGTTTTGCATAAAGAGGACTTAAGCATTGACAATAATGCGCTCAACAATGCCCTAATCGAAAATGGATTGAGATTGCTTGATGGAAGAGCAAACAGCTATTATCCTAGTGCAGAAAAATACAACAAAGCAACGCTTATCAACGATGATTCTGAGTACAATAGAGCAATAGCAAGTATTGACTCAATAATGCGAAGAGATTCATTTGATGTGCGTCGCTATGGAATGGCAAACAATAAAGAACGAACGTTTGGATATATTATTTGTATTGTTGTAGTAATACTATATCTTATTTCAGTGTACTTACGAGTTGCACAAAAAAACATTAGAGAAACAATAATGCTTATTTGTTCTATAGAGTTACTATTAGCAACAACGCAATATATTAAAGCCTTAGTTAGTGGAATGCCAATACTTGAAACCTTTTTATGGTATGCATTTTATTTTTCATTTATTTTAATGCCAGCTTTTTTTGTGTATGTAGCAATAATTACGGGAAAATCGCCTGAAAAAAATAACCTCAGCCTACCATATAAAATATATTTTTTACTATCCTGTTTATTTATTAGCTTTGTTGCAACCAATAATTTTCATGGACAAGTATTTGATATTTATGATCACTATCACACCTACTTTGATTACAATTGGGGCTACTATGTTGTAATGACATGGATTTACGGAAGCATAGTGTTTGCTTTAGCGCTACTAATATTCAAATCGTTTCAAAACCCACGAAAGTGGGCATTTATACTACCCATCTTATCAAGTATATTTGCTTCATTATATACTATAGGAGTTATTTTACGTATCCCTATCGCTAGAGATTTTGAAGTTGGATATGGCACAGCAATTGTATTGCTATTATTTATCGAAGCGTGTATTCAAAGCAGATTATTTCCCGTAAACAAGGGGTACAATAAACTGTTTTCAAAATCTAGCTTACGCATGGAAATTCATAACACAAAAAACATGCTCACACTACGCTCAGAAAACATAGAAAACATAAACGAAAACTATATTTTGCAAAAAAGCTCCATAAATGGAGGAAGCTTTTTATTTTATGAAGATTACACAACACTCAATGAAACAAACAAGGAGTTAACGCTCAACAACAAAAAACTTGAAAAAAATAATGCCGTCCTCGAAAAGAAGGGAAAAATTGAAGCAGAACTAGCTACATTATCTGTTCAAAAAGAAATATACAAAGACATTGATGCAATTATTATCCGAGATACAAAAAAGATTTCTGCCCTTTTAGAAAACATGGGTGACAAAGAGCACACACATAAAACTATTTGCCATATCAATATTATTGCGTGTGGTCTAAAAAGAGAGTGTATACTGAGAATAAATACACTCCATAAAAAAAATCAAATAGTATATGACTTCCTCAATTATATCCATGAAATGTCTGAATTTGCCTCAGCTGTCCCACTAAAAATTACTATTGGTTCCACTATACATGAAGATATTACTATTCAGCAAGCTTTGTTAATGTACGAAGTATTTCGCCTAATACTTGAAAGCGCAGTGCAAAGTAATTGTAACAATATTGTAGTCCAACTGTATGAAAATAAAACGGATATTGTTTTTTCAATAATTGCAAATGAAGATATAGCTCCTTATGTAAATTTAAGAAATCTTAAACAACGCACAGAGGCTTTAACCGCTACATTAATAACAAAGCCATGGGATGATACAAAAGCCTTTCTCCTTTCATTTCAAAGAAATGGAGGTAAAGTGTGATTGAACTTTATTTTTTTAGTAATTCAATTCTCATAGGTATACTAATACTGACAATAATTCTTGTAGCACTCCAGACAATACATGTGGGTTTTATAGCGTGGAGTGATATAAAAACAAAGTGTTGGCAAGTTCTTTCTGAATTATTACTACTTGTATTTGTTTCCGTGAGTGCTACCTTATGCGCGAGTGTATATGTTAATCGTAAATCAAGTACCATAGATATTAGTAATTATATACCTGCATTTTACATTTTGGGGATTGCACTTATTGTACTTTTTTTCATTCTCTCAATAAGAGTTGAAAAAAAATACAGTATTATTTCAGTATCAATGATAGGCTTTTTACCGATTATTTCAAATATTGGATACGGAGCATACACAATCTTTTACACTGTGTCATCACTTGCGCTTCTTCTTCGTATACTATTCGAAGTAAAATCAAAAATACTTGTACCCCGAAGCGAACCAAATGCCTTATCAATACGAGAGGGATTAGATAATTTAAGTGCAGGAATAATGTTTTATGATATTGATGGATACATTTATTTAGCAAATAAAAATATTCAAAAAATTATGATTCGGTTTTTTAATCGAGAGTTTAAAAATGCAAATATTTTTTGGAAATGTATCTGTGAGGAATACGTAGAGAATGTAGATAAATATTCAGTAAAAGATGATATTATTTTTCGCACTTCAACTGATACCTGGCGATTTTCTAAACGAACGTTTTCTATTAAGAGCAAAAAGTATATAGAACTAGTAGCAAGTGATGTAACTGAAATTGATAAAGTTTTTTTAGAATTAGAAATGAATAAACAAAAACTAGTACAACAAGAAAAAGACATCCAAGAATTATCTCTCAATATGATAGCCTTACACAAAGAGCAAGAATATGCACGGCTCAGAACGCAAGTTCATGATGTTATGGGACAAAGCCTAACTGCTATCCAAAGGATGTTGCAGTCAAAAGTCAGTGCACCTTACAACACCATTATCCCCTTACTCCAAGACATCGTTGAAAATATTAAAGATGAGTACAAACCAAGTTTTCAACAAAGTTTTTCAGAACTAAAAGCATATTTTGAAAGAGTCGGAATCATTAT
The DNA here is from genome assembly GCA_964372135.1 of uncultured Treponemataceae bacterium. Taxonomy (GTDB): domain Bacteria; phylum Spirochaetota; class Spirochaetia; order Treponematales; family Treponemataceae; genus CAYJFX01. Next base: position 6,865 of record CAYJPS010000053.1, read on the forward strand.
TGAAGATACTGGAAATTTTCCAAAAGACAAAGAAACTTCATATATGTTATTATCAATAATTAGAGAAGCAACGACAAATGCCGCTCGTCATGCAAATGCAACTAAGGTATGTATAACTATTCTTTATGAAAAAGACTTCTTAAAAATGGAAATAACTAATAATGGCAAAAAACCAAAAAAGGCAATTGTAGAAGGTTCTGGACTTTTAGGCATAAGAAACAGAGTTGAAAACTATGGTGGAAGTGTTTCCGTAAATAGTAAGCCAGTTTTTTGCATCACGGTCATCATAGGAACAAAGAATATACGGTAATAAAATCAGAGAACATTTCACATTTCGTATGCTTAATTTGAAATTATTACATACAGTTTTTTACAAAAATCAAGAAAACTATGATATAATGTAATATATCCTTAATGGAGGTTTTTTTTGGAATTTATTTTACCAATTAATTTAGCTTGGGTATGGCTAATACTTGCAGTAGTATTTATTATCATTGAAATGCTCACCTTTACCGTAATAACCGTTTGGTTTGCAATTGGTGCTTTGCTTTCTGTTTTTTTATCATTTTTGCCAATTCCATTTCATTATCAGGTTCTTATTTTTTTAGTGCTTTCAACCGCGCTGCTTTTTTTAACACGTCCATTAGTATTAAAAAAACTAGAAGGAAAAAAGCAAAAAACAAATGTCGACAGTCTTGTTGGTATGAATGTATTAGTCGTAAAAGATATTTTACCGTTTGACAAAGGCGAAGTGAAAATAAATGGAAATATATGGACAGCAAAAACCGAAAGCAATGAAACACTAGAAAAAGGTTCTGAATGTACTATTTTACGCATTGAAGGCGTAACAGCAATAGTAGAAAAAAAATTATAAAATTTAATTGGAGGACACAGCATTATGATTTATTATGTAATTGCCGTAGCTATTATTATATTAGCACTCATTGTTGTTAATATTAGAATTGTACCACAGTCAAGAGCTTTTATCCTTGAAAGGCTCGGAGCCTATTTAACAACTTGGGGCGTGGGTCTTCATGTTAAGTTACCATTTATTGACAGGGTATCTAACAATGTATCATTAAAAGAGCGTGTTATGGATTTTAATCCACAGCCTGTTATTACAAAAGACAATGTTACCATGATGATTGATACCGTTGTCTATTTTCAAATAACCGACCCTAAGCTTTTTACCTATGGTGTAGAAAATCCATTGTCAGCAATTGAAAACTTGTCTGCTACAACGCTTCGTAACATTATTGGTGAGCTTGAACTTGACGCAACACTGACAAGCCGAGACATCATAAACACACGTATGAGAAGCATCCTCGATGAAGCAACCGACCCTTGGGGAATCAAAGTGAACCGTGTAGAAGTTAAAAACATTGTGCCACCTGAGTCTATTCAAGTTGCCATGGAAAAACAAATGCGTGCAGAACGAGAAAGAAGAGAGTCTATTCTTATTGCAGAAGGTCAAAAACAATCTGCTATTTTGGTTGCAGAAGGAAACAAAGCTTCTTTAATTTTGGAAGCAGAAGCGCAAAAAGAAGCTGCTATCCAAAAAGCATCGGGTGAAGCTCAAGCAATATTAGAAGTTCAAAAAGCAACTGCAGAAGGTTTGGCCATGCTAAAAACTGCTGGAGTTGATGAAGCGGTAATAAAAATTAAAAGCCTTGAAGCCTTACAAAAAATGGCCGATGGACAAGCCACAAAAATTATTATACCATCAGACATACAAAACCTTGCAGGCTTAGGCGTAGCACTTAAAGAAACACTAAGCAAAAAATAATCGACTAGTTTGCCTTTTTTATTATTATTTGCTATACTTTGCAAACTGATAATTAAAAAGGCATTTCTATGAAAATCTCAAATACAACTAAAGGCATTCTTCTCATTATCACTGCAGCATTTGCCTTTGCTACCATGAACTCATTTGTTAAGCTAGCAGGCGACCTTCCCTTTTTACAAAAAGCATTTTTTAGAAATATAATTCCGCTTATTATAAGTGCGTCATTAATTCTTAAAACAAAAACTGGAATAACAATAGAAAAACGCAATATCCCCCTACTCATTGTAAGAAGTTGCTGCGGAACAATTGGCGTTTTGTGTAATTTCTACGCAGTAGATAATCTCATACTCTCTGACGCTTCAATGCTTGGAAAACTTGCCCCCTTTTTTGCAATTATTATGTCCTTGATAATTCTTAGAGAAAAAGTTAGTCCTTTTCGCATATTCATCGTAGTTGCGGCTTTCATTGGAAGCATTTTTATTGTAAACCCGGACCTTACAGCAATATCGCCAAGTTTTCCAGCGCTCATTGCAGTGCTTGGTGCTTTCGGAGCAGGATGTGCTTACACAATTGTGAGAAAACTTGGAGAACGAGGGCAAGATGCAACAAGTATTGTACTTTTCTTTTCTGCGTTTTCTACACTAGTAGTTACACCATCATTCATTTTAAATCAAGAACCAATGACGGTATCGCAAATTGTTTTACTCGTATGTGCAGGTATTTTTGCAACCATTGGCCAATTTGCAGTAACTAACGCATACATCTATGCGCCAGCAAAAAGGATATCGGTATACGATTATTCTCAAGTACTATTTGCTGCATTGTATGGATTTTTTCTTTATACAGAGCTTCCAACAAGTAATAGTATCATTGGTTATATAATAATTATAGCAATGGGGATAATTTCCTTTTTATATGGAAAAAAGAAATAAAAAGCATTTCGCAAAAAAATATTTTTAAAAATTTTTTAAAAAAACCGAGAATTTTTAACATAAAATACTATAATATATATAGCAGATAGTTTTTCAAAACTCATAAAATACTCCTTATCTTTATTGCATACTTATTACTATTTGAAAAATCTTACATACCACCAGCAATTCTATCTGCACTGTTCTCCCGACCCACTTAATAGTGGGTCGGTTTATATGTTATATAAAAGGAGACATTTTGCAAAAAATAATCTTCAGTATTTTTATATGTATGTTACTCTCTTGTGATTCGGCTTTTTTTAACAAAACAAAATCTATCACTTTTACCAATATACGGTTCCAAGGAAACATAGCACAGGCTCACATTATATACCTAGATGAAAAAGCAGAAAAAAAAGTACTTCCTCTTTCAGATATACATAAAGATACCATAACCTTAAATATTAAAAAAAATCGCCTGACACCGGTTCTGCTTTTTTCTTCAAGTGTAGATGCAGAACCACTTGGATGCATATACCCATTTTCAACAACATTGAGTATTCATGGCGGTTTTACCTCATGGATTTTGTACAGACTATTAATTGCATCTAATAATCAAATAGATCTCACTCATAACTATCTTTCCCACTTTAATTGGGAGCGGTTTATGCAAACCATACAAGAGTATGAAAATCCATGGATTTTAAACCAAGACCTCATTATTGAAAACATAGCAGATAAGACATTTAACATGTACAGTATCAAAGAAAAGTGAACGTATTTTTGAAAAAGATTTTTTAATAAGTGTAAAATTTCCTCTTGCAATTTACTTTCAAGCAATGTAAACTATAGGTAATGAAAATGAATTATAAACGTACTAAAAATAAAAATGTCCTTTTTTGTAATATTTCATTTTTTATTTTTATATGTATTATCATAACCTCTGTTACTTCATGTGAAAAATCTGATGTTGTTGTCGATTCAAGTGAGTATGCAAAATTATTACAACAGAGCAATTCAACAAGTGTAACTACTCATAGATGGTTTTATTTTACTCCAGATGGTTTTAAAGAAACTGATATTCCCCGTAATGCCCCAGAAGTAGAACCTGTCCCGTGGACTCAAGCCGTTAGAATTACGTCTGGAGCTTTGATTGAAGGGCAATCATATTTGGTAGTGAATAAGCTTGGAATTATGCAAGCACCACAAACATTCGGTTTTCAAAAAGATGGAATAGCAAGCGAAGCAAAACTTATTAAAAATGTTGATTTTTTTTCGGGCGCTAGTACCGCTGATATTTTTTATATAGATGAAAAAATCATATTTAATTTTTACACCAACAATATTTTTGATAATACTACAGAAGATTCTGCAGGCTTGAAAGCTGAAGAACCCTTTTTAGTTGAGTTTAATACATCAAATCTAAAATTTACCCCGCTGTTATCAATGCAATCGCTTTCAGAAAACATTATTTTTCAAGATGAAAGCAATGGTGTACCAGATTTTTTAGAAACTGAAATTCGAGAAGTGTTTTACAATGAACAGGCTTGGAGCATTCTACTTAAATCTAATCAATCAAACAGAACAGATTTTTATGCAATTTCCTTTACACGGGAGTCGTCTCTTACCGAAAGAAACACACAAGCTCTTAATGCCACTATGATGACGGTAAATGAATATAGAGAAATGGCTCGCCCAAAACCTATATCAGAATTACCACAAACAATACAAAATCTATTAAAGCCCGTACCGACGAGGGTTTCGTACTACCTTCAGTATTCAGAAGAAAATAGCCCATCCCCAACGCAGTATGAACACCTCTCACATAATACAAGGCCAATAGAAGGATACGCACTAGGCTTAGAACATTGTTCTATAGCAGTGTTTGAAGATGGGACTATTTGTTTTGCCGGAGGGCTTCCTTCAAAAGGTGTGATAAACAATGGTGAAACGAGAGCTTTTAAACTTCCCGACTTAGGCCCTGGATACGTTTACGGTTCTATTGCTTTATCGGGCTCAACACTGTTTGTAGGATGGGAAGAAACATCCTTTTATGAAACAGGTGCTAGTGGATTTTTAGCAGTAGATATGGAACAAGTTTTATATGAAAATACAGTTTCTGGAGATTAATATGACCCTTACAAAGATTAGATTTATTCGCATTACTATTTTATTAACAGCCGTTCTTTTTCTTTCCTTACCTCTTCACTCTCAAGAAAGCCTTTTGGCGCGAATAAATCCACTCATTACAGCAGGGCCTTTAGGCATATTAAACACACAAGAAAATAGCGCTCCTTCTCCTATTGTATTTTCAGTCGGAGCTGGTGCACAAATACAGATATTGGAGCAAATGTCTGTGTCGCCTCATATATCTTTTTTTGCAAACTATTACATGTGGGAATTAGAGCAAGTTGTTCCTGCTGAAATTGAGCACAGAAGCGCATACGTTCCATCTCTCTTGCTAGATATACCCGCAACTTGGGATATTCGAACCTCAAACTCAATCTTTAGACTTGGAGGAGGTGTCTCCTTTCTCTTTAGATTTGCATTACTTGCAAACAATGTACCATCTTCAGTTCAAGAAGATATAGACAATATGAATGAATGGTTCTGGCAAGGTGGCGAATTCTTTTATCCACATGTTCAACTCTCATGGGATTATATGTTAGAAAATGACATGTTCGTAGGTTTAGGAGCAAAAGCGTATCTTCCTGTAGGCTCACTCATTAAGGGGCAAGGCGTACACAATGGTATAGCAACTATTGGTATCCGATTGGGATTTTAAAAAACTCATCAAAAGCACTAGCCTTATTTATACCTGGAGTCCTTATGAATAAAAAAAAGATTTTACCAATACTCTACTATGTAGTTTTAACCGCCACTTTAATGTATTTTTCCCTACAAGACGGTGTTTCTGCAAATCACTTAATTTTGATGGTTTCAATAATAATAATTATGGTTCTTATTGCACTTTTTATAAATACAATTATCCATGAGGTAGGACACCTTATTGGAGGTCTTTTAAGTGGCTATAGATTTTCATCATTTAGAATTTTTAACATAATGATTATGAAGTCTAATGGGAAAATGGTGTTGCGAAAGTTTTCACTTCCTAATACTGGTGGTCAATGTTTAATGGATCCACCTGAGCTTATTGATGGAAATATGAAGTATACCTTGTATAATCTTGCAGGATCCCTTTTTAGTATCATATCGGGTGGAGTATTTTTAGCACTTGCCTACTCGTCAATAGATGAAGTATTTTTAGAGGTATTTTTAAAAATTTTAGGATACATGGCAATTGTTTTAGGTTTGTATAATATAATACCACTTAAAACTGGAGTTATCTATAATGATGGAATGCACTTAGTGATTCTAAATAAAGAACCTCAGGCAGTATTTGCCCTATGGCTTCAATTAAAAATTAGCAAATTGCAGTGCGAAGGTGTGAGATTAAAAGATTTTAATAGCGAATGGTTTTTTATGCCAGAAAAAGAAGAATTAAAAAATCCCTTAATTAGCTCTATTGGAGTTTTTTATGTAAACAAGCTCATAGATGAAGAAAACTTTGTAGAAGCATATAAAATAGTTGATGAACTCTTGCACGAAGATGTAAAACTTATACCCTTCTATAAAAAATTACTAGAACTTGATAAAATCTTTTTAGAACTGATGAACGGGAATAACGAAATAATTAATACTCTTTATAATGATGAGCTTAAAGCTTTTTCAAAAAGCATTCAAAACTTGCCTTCACGTATTAGAACCGAATATGCAATTGCACTCTTGCACGAAAAAAATGAAACCAAAGCTAAAAAATTACTAGCACAGTTTAAAAAAATATCAAAATCTCATCCCTATACTGGTGATATTGAAGGAGAAAAAGAACTTATCGATATAATCACCGAACTGTCTAAAAAATAAAAAAACTGCTGTGTTTACTTTGGTATTCACAACAGTTTTTAAGCATGTTACAAAAAAATAGTAATTATTAATTGTTAATTACCTATATCCCTGCAAAACAAGTATCTACTTTTTCAGTTATATACGCAATAAAATCATCCAAAAGCATAACTTCTTGTCCTCTTCCGTCTCTAAAACGAACAGCAACTTTGTTTTCGCTAGCTTCTTTTTCACCAACTACAAGCATGTACGGAATCTTTTTAAGCTGGGCTGTTTTAATTTTTCCGTTCATTCTATCATTACTCAAGTTTACGTCTGTTCTAAAGCCTTTCTTTTTAAGAGCTTCGTTTACACTCTTTGCATATTCTTCAGATTCGGGTGAAACAGGAATAACAGATATTTGTTGGTACTGTAACCATGCAGGTAATGCCCCACCGTAGTTTTCTAATAGAATACCAATAAAGCGCTCTAAGGAACCAAGTACCGCGCGGTGTAACATAACTGGGTTATGCTTTGTGTTATCTTCACCAACATATTCAGCTTGTAGCCGTTCGTTAGAAGGTAATTGATAGTCCACTTGCATAGTACCGCATTGCCATTCGCGCCCCAAAGCATCAACGAGGGTAAACTCTAATTTAGGGCCATAGAATGCGCCTTCACCCGGTTGAATTTCGTATTCAAGCTCCGCAAGCTTACAAGCATCGGCCAAAGCTTTTTCTGCCCTGTCCCACGTTGCATCGTCCCCTACTCTTTTTTCAGGTCGAGTTGAAAACTTAACTACAATTTTATCGTCTTCAAAACCATAGTCTTTGTACATGCCTTTTAAAAGCTTACAAAAGCGCTCTACTTCACTTGCAATTTGCTCTTCGGTACAAAAGATATGTGCATCATCTTGCACAAAGCCCCGCACCCTCATTATTCCATGAAGTGCACCAGTTGCCTCGTTTCTAGTACATGATCCAAACTCTGCCATACGCAAAGGTAAATCCTTGTAAGAGCGAATGCGTTGTTTGTAAATTTCTACGTGACCTGGGCAGTTCATCGGTTTAAGGGCAAAAAGCCGTTTTTCACTTTCAGTTATAAACATTAGATCTTGATATTTTTCCCAGTGCCCAGATCTCTCCCATAATTTTCTTGGCATAATAAACGGCGTCTTTACTTCAACATAGCCGTCTTCTTTAATACACTTTCGAACATGGTCTTCAACAAGTCGGTAAATGGTCCACCCGTTTGGATGCCAAAATACTTGACCTGGGTTTTCTTCATCAATATGGAATAAATCAAGCTCTTTTCCAAGCCGTCTATGGTCTCTCTTTTCTGCTTCTTCTAGCATTGTTAAATATGCTTTTAAATCATTTGGCTTTTCAAAACAAGCGGCATAAA
>CAYJPS010000054.1:0-14385 GCA_964372135.1 uncultured Treponemataceae bacterium
TTCCAATTTACCTATTCTTGGGAGAGGGAAAACCCTCCCCCTTTCCTCAAAAAACTTTAATAATGGGACAGTAAATTTAGAAAAAGTATATTTCTTATTATACCATATTTTTAAGTTTAACGAGAATTGGAATGACGTGAGCTTGTTCGCATTACATATTGCTAAAGCAATGACGTGGGGTTCACTTTTTTTGAACACGTTACCTTATTGACTTCTTTTTAAATTTAAGTCATTTAATGGTTACTTATGGTTCCTAGTTTTCTGGAGTGATTATAGAGAAAAGAAGTTACTAAAAACTCATTATAGAGTTTTACATTCTTAAACTCTGCAACAATTAAAATGTGCTTTATTATACCAATGGAAAGGTGAGTGGGTTATGAGCTATAATGAATTTACCAATGTAAAGATTACAGGTGTATGTGGAGTCGTACCTGATAAAGTATTTTTTTATGAAGAAGAACTAAAAGAATTTCCTTTCACTGAAAAAAGTTCTCGCAAACTAGGAAAAACAATGGGTTTTAAAGAACATCGTATTACTGATTTTAAAACAACCCACTGCGATTTTGCCTCATACCTTTTAGATTATTCCTTTAAAAAGAATTATATACATAAAGACAAACTACAGTGCATTATTGTTGTTTCACAATGCATGGATCATTTGGTACCTGGCAACAGCAAAGTGATTCATGGGCAATTAGAACTTTCACACAATACTCACTGTATTGATATCTATGAGAATTGTATTGGTTATATTTCCGGTTTACAGTTGGCTTGTTCCTTTGTTTCGTCCAATTGTTATGATGAAGTTGTGGTCATTACAACAGATGCAGGCTCATGTCATGCAAGCAAGCTTGATCGAAATTCATACCCTTTACAGGGTGATGCCGCAGGTCTGACTGTGGTTAAACGAAGTACAAACAAAACCGATACAATACAATTCGAGTTTGAACATGATGGCACGAAAAAAGATGCTCTCATTGTACCCGCCGGAGGGTTACGCATCCCTTATAGTGAAGAAACTGCAAAAGTTGTCCAAGACGAAATGGGAAACTATCGTTCGCTTAACGCGTGTTATATGGATGGTACAGCAGTTTTTCAATTTGTTATGGAAGAAGTTCCATCGTTTATTGATAAAATTTGCCGGCATGCTCGTGTCGATAAAGAGAGTATTCAATACCATCTTACACATCAGCCGAACAAGTTTATGCTTGAAAGATTGGCAGACTTGATGAATGTTCCGCGCACAAGACTATTTAATAACATAGCGGAATATTTTGGAAACTCATCTAGTGTAACAATACCTATAAATATTGCTTATAATCTTGGTAAAAGTTTATTGGAAAAAGAATTTTTTGTTTGTTTTTCTGCATTTGGCGCCGGACTTTCTTTGGCTTCGGCTTTATGTAATTTAGGCAATTTAGAATTTTGTGACTTTATTGAACATCCTGGCAATGGGGCTTTTACTTACAATGACAACTTATAAAACTTAGGAGACAGAAATGAACACACAAGAAAAACTTGCAGCACTTGAAGATATTATGGAACTCGATGAAGGCACATTGAAACCTGAAACGCTGTTAAATGACATTGATGAATGGGATTCTTTAGCCGCTCTTTCTTTTGTTATTTTACTCACGGATGACTTTGGCAAAAAAATAACAGGTGCTGAAATCAGAGCTTTTCAAAGCATTCAAGATATGCTCGATGTAATGGAAAAAGCATAGATCAAGTAATAAATAACAATAAAAGGAAAAAGCATGGCACAACTATACTTTGATAATGTTCATATTGCAGCGCTTGCATGTGCTGTCCCTGAACATATACAAAAAGTTGATTTGAACCCTGAAAACCCCAGAGCAAGGTATATAAAACAATTTGTCAAGCAAATTGGTGTTCAACAAAGACACATATCAAATTGCGAGCAAACATGCACAGACACCGCTTTTGCGGCCACAAAAAGAACATTAGAAAAAACAGGATTAAAGGCTGAAGATTTTGACGGTATTATATTTGTAACACAAAAACCGGACTATAATTCTGCAACATCAAATGCTCATATCATGCACCACAGGCTTGGTATGAAAAAAAACAGTTTTGCTTTTGATATACATTTAGGCTGTTCAGGTTTTGTGTTTGGACTTTCAACAGCAGCGACCTATTTACAACAGAAGCATATCAATAGAGTGCTTTTTATAACAGGTACAGTTTTTTGGGATGCGTATTCGTCTCTTGACCAAATGCTGGCAGCGGAAAGTTTTTTGGAAGGAGAAGGGGCAAGTGCTCTTATTTTAGAAAAAAAAACAAGCTCACCAATGACATTTTCCCTACACACCGATGGCTCAGGTTATAAATACCTCTACGCTCCTTATGGGGGAGTGAGAAATAGATGGAGAGTATGTAGTAAGTATACGTTGGCCGATGGAAATATTCATGAAGGTTTCGACCGTTATATGGATGGTATGGAAATCACCAACTTTACAACAAATACCGTAGTTAACAGCATTAAGGATTTTCTTGTTCAACAAAACACCAGCTTTGATGATTATGACGCGTTGATTTTGCACCAACCAAATCTGCAGATAATCAAATCTATGGCAAAACGTCTGGAACTTTCGTTAGATAAAGTACCTGTTTCAGTAGATTTGTATGCAAACACAGACTCTGTTTCTATTCCTCTTACAATTTGTCATGCTCTTTCAAAGACAGATAAGGAAAGACTTTCACTCCTTGCAAGCGGTTTTGGTATAGGCCTATCGTGGGGTATTGTAAGTTTTGAAATTGATTCAAACGCTATAGAACCTATATTTACAACGAGTAACGACTTGTTTGAAGAAGGTTTTGTTAAACCGGCATAATTGAGGGATGTATGGCAGGAAAAAATTATATTATTACCGGAGCAAGTTCCGGTATTGGCAAAGAAACATGTATTGCTCTTGCAAATAATGGACACTCACTGATACTTATTGGGAGAGACAGTAAAAAACTGGAAGAAGTTTTCAATCTGCTTCCCAAAAATTCACATAAAGTAATTTCTTTTGATGTAAGCCAAATTGCAGAAATTGAAGAATTGACAAAAAATATAAAAGAAGAATATGGACACATTGATGGTTTTGTGCATTGTGCGGGGCATGCGGGCTATATGAAACTAAGACATACAAACTATGATTGTCTTCATGGTTTTATGCTTGTACATTATTATGCCTTTATGGAATTTGTGCGCGCTCTTTGCATCTCTAAAAAGAAAAGCCAACAACTTTCAATAATTGCTATTTCTTCATTGGCAACTACAACAACAGAAAAATATTTTACTGCTTATGCTTCTGCAAAAGCGGCACTTGAAGCAAGTATTCGCACCCTTTCGTCAGAGCTTGCTACGCATAATACTCGCATTTGTTCGCTTCGCCTCGGAATGACCGATACCCCCATGGTGGCAATGAATAAAGAGCTCCATGGTGATTATGATGAATACCTAAAAAAATCAGGCCATCAACCGCTTGGCCTCATTGAGCCGGTTGCAGTAGCTCATACTATTGAATTTTTGCTAGATAGAGGAATGGAGTATGTATCAGGTGTTAATATTCCAATTAACGCCGGTGGACATTTTTAATTGAAGAGGTAAGTAAAATGCTTGAGCAAGCAAGTTTTGAAACAGTTCATGCAAAGCATGAACATATTCGTTCACAAGGCCTAAGACTTACAAATATGATGCTTGACTCATACAAACTAAGGGAAGTTCTGCAGCAAAAGCAATGCTTCTTTTTTTACGCAGAAAATTGCTTATTTATACTCATTCCTTTTCATAATAGTCACTATGATGTTCTCTATCTGGCAACAGATGAACAAGCTTTAAAAAACGCCATTGTAGAATTTTTAGCTTCTTATAAAGAAAAAAAGATTTTGCGACTTTCTGTTATAGGCAAAGAACCGATGGCCGAAAAAACAGCAAATCTTTTTGTAGAAAATGGTTTTACATTAGGAAAATGCCTTGCCAGAACAACGGTATCAGGCGAATCTTTTAAAGCAAAAAAAGCAATATCTGATCTTGTAGATGAAGACATTCAAGTTGGTTTTGCAAAAGAGGAACATGCAGAGCAAATTTTGGATATTCTGCTTGAAAACTTTGATATAAGTTCTGATAATATCCCAGAACTGGAAGAAATTAGAACAAATATAAAGAAAAATCAAATTGTCGCTATTATAATCAATAATCAAGTTGCTTCATTTATTTATTATGAAATCATTAATAATATGTTGTTTTCTTATTATGATGTTACACGAAAAGAATATAGAAATAGATTTTTATTACTATATATAGGAAATTTTTTAGCAGACTATTTTAAAGAAAAACAAAAGGTAAAAAGAGCTTTTGCATGGCGAGATAAAGCGAATAAAAGATTAATCAAATATGCCGCATTAAATAATGAGTTTCCGGACGGAGTGTATCTTTACAACATGTCGTGGCAACTACAGATAAATAAGGTTATGTAATTTATGTTAAAATTCACATTAACCATCAATTCCCTTATCTTGTATAAACCTATTACTGTGCATATTGCTTTGCCATACACCCTACACTCTGCATATAGTAATTTTAAAAGTATTTGGGCTTTACACTGTGCTGGAGAAAGTGGGGATCTGTTTTTTTCTAAGCTTCCTTTATCTTCGTATGTAGATAAGAGAAATATTGCTTTAATCGCACCGGATTTGGGGAATGGGTATTTTATCAATACGCCCTTTGAAAAGCAATATGATTTTTTATCAAAAGAGCTTATGCCAATATTACAAAACACTTTACCGCTTTCAAGCAAACAAGAAGATACTTCCTTGCTTGGGATTTCTATGGGCGCTTTTGGGGCAAGCCGTTGGGCTTTATCTGATTCAAATACATTTAGCAAAGTTGCTCTTATTTCAGGAACGTACGACTTTACCCTTCCGCGTGATCCCAGAATAAATACAAGTAAACCGCAAAAAATGCTTGCGAAAATCTTTGGAGAGACGATTATGCCTACGCTCATGCTTGACACAAAAGGTGAGATATTACATGATGCGAATATATCACCCTTGTATGCAAAGGTAAAAAAGAGCGACGCAGAAAAAATAAAATTTAACCTTTATTGCGGCGATGAAGACTACATCAGCTTAAACCAGAGCCAAGAATTTATTAGAAATTGCGTTGCTAACCATATCAATGCCAAGCTCCATACTTCTTCTGGTGAACACAATGAAGAATTTTGGCATCGGGCTATTTGTACAAGTATGGAATGGATTTTGAATTTGGGAGAAGTAAATAATGTATAAAACTAACTTACCACAATACTTCAAAGAGACTGTCGAAAAGTTTCCCGCAAAAACAGCTCTTATTGAAAATGAAACTTCTTATACGTTTAATGAATTACATGAGCAAGTTTTAAAAACATGCTTACAAATCAATCGAATCTTAGAAAACAAAAAAAATCAAATTGTTGCTGTCCTTATACCAAAATCAGCACAAGCTGTTATGGTTGATATTGCGGTTAATTATTCGTGTAACACTTACATGAATATGGATGTAAAAAATCCTCCGCTGCGCTTGAAAAGCATTTATGATACCATCAAGCCATCTGCACTGATTACCACGAGAGAAATGTCAGCAGATATCTTAGAAATTTTTCAAAATGTACCTGTATTGCTTATAGAAGATATTGAAAAGACGGAAAACCTCTCAGCTATACAAAGAGATGTAATTTTTTCACGCCATGATGAAATTGTAGACAGAGACCTTCTATGTATTATTAATACTTCCGGTTCTACAGGTGTTCCAAAAGGAGTCGCCTTAGCGCATAGAGGTTTTATTGATTTTATATATGCTACACGACAGGTTGGTATATTAGACGAAGATGATATCATGGCTTCCTTTTCTCCTTATATTTTTGATATTTACACATTTGAAGTGTGTAGGCTTATGATGTTTGGTGCAACAATGCTCTTGCTTCCCGAACATTTTGCCGCTTTTCCCATAAAGCTTTTAGAAATTATGAAAGAGAAGCAAGCAAGCTTTTTGTTTTGGGTACCCACTATTATGGTAAATATTGCAAATATGGACTTATTTTCTCAAATATCTTTACCTCATCTAACAACAATATGGTTTGCAGGCGAAGTTTTTCCAACCGCAAAATGTAACTATTGGCGTAAGCATTTTTCAGAAGCAAAGTTTGTCAATCTTTATGGTCCGATAGAAATATCGCTCGACTGTACCTATTATCATTTGAGTCACGCCCTTGATGATAACGAAGCAATGCCCATTGGTTTGCCATTTCCAAATAAAGAAATACTTCTTATCAAAGATGATAATACCCTCGCTACTGGTGGTGAAGACGGTGAAATATGTGTGCGTGGTTGTGGTATGGCGCATGGCTATTATAACGATTTTATAAAAACCCAAGAAGTGTTTATACAAAATCCATTCAATTCTTCTTATACAGATTTAATCTATAAAACCGGAGATATCGGTGCGTATAATAAAGAGGGTGAAATTCTTTTCAAAGGAAGAAAAGATACCCTTATAAAACATTCAGGTTATCGAATAGAACTTGCCGACATCGAGAATACTATTATAGCTTCAATAGACAATATAAAAAACTGTTGTGCTTTATATGATGAACAAGAAAAAAAAATTGTTTTAATTTATGAATCTAAAGAAGAAGTTCTAGAAAAAGAACTCAAAAAGCAAATAGGCAAAGTTCTCCCTCGCTATATGGTTCCAAGTAAGTATTTTTATTTAAACGAACTTCCTCGAAATACTAACGGAAAAATTGATAGATTAAATTTATTTCTAACACATATTAAAAATAAGAAAGGCTAACCTATGGAAAAGCAATATATCTTTATTACAGGCGCTTCTTCAGGAATGGGGGAAGCAACGGCAAAGCTTCTTTGTAAAGAAAAAAATCTTTTATTACATGGAAGAAATATTGAGAGATTGGAACACGTCGGCGAAGAATGTAAAAAATATGGCAATGATGTTGTTCTTTTCCCTTATGATTTAGAACAAGCAAATACTTTGGCTAACGATTTAGGAATTTTTCTCAAAGATAGAAACTTACCTATCGAAGCCTTTCTCCACTTTGCAGGTATGACAGAAGTGTTGCCAATTTCTAAGACGAAATACAGCATAGGCTTAAAAGTGATGAATATTAATTACTTTTCGGCAACTGAAATAATCAGCACTTTATTAAAAAAGAAAATAAATGAAAAAAATCTAAAAAATATAATATTAATAAGTAGTATTGTAACCTATACAGGAAAAAAATATCAACCGCATTATTGTGCATCTAAGGGCGCTATTGAATCTTTAATTTTAGCACTGGCCTGTGAACTGGCACCCAATGTACGAGTAAACGGTATCTCACCCGGTTCTTTTAAAACTCGAATAATTGAAACTCTTTTTGCAGATACTTCTGCTGATGCACCGTGGCAACCGGATACACTGTTACCATCCGGAGATGTTACTGATATCGCTAACATTGCACAATTCTTACTTTCTGATGCAAGCAGATATCTTACAGGTGAAATATTAAAAGTTGATGGTGGTGAGCATTTTAAACCTCAATAAAACAGGAAATTAGCTATGGAAAATAAAGAATTGTTTACAAGTCAAAATGGTATTATTGATAAAAAATTAATGCTCGAAAAATTAAAAGAAGTCGAAGCTGACAAGTGTGATGTTTTATATATACACACAGATATGACATTTGGTCTACCTGTAAAAGGAATTAAGCGCAATGAATTATTAGCGTCCTTACTTGATGTCATAGAAACACTCAATGTTAGAACTCTTGTTTTTCCAACCTTTACATTTAGTTTTTGCAATAATGAAGTGTATGATGTTGAAAACTCTAAAACTAGCATGGGGGCTTTAAATGAGTACGTGCGTAAAACCAATAAAGGTACACGCACAGCCGACCCTCTTCTTTCAGTATATGTCATAGGGGATCATCTAAATTTAGTTGATGACTTAGGTATATATTCCATTGGTAAAGACTCAAACTATGATAGAATTCATACATGCAAAAAAGACGTTAGATTTCTATTTTTTGGGGCTGCTATGAGCGCTTGCTTTACGTACACGCACTATATGGAAGCCATACTGAATAGTCCTTATCGTTATGATAGATTATTTCGCGGAACAATTATCAAGAATGGCGTTGAATATAAAAATGAAGAAAGATGCTTATATACAACATATGCAAATTGCAGATTAAATATGAATCCTGTTGTAGAAGACGCTATGCGTGCCAAAAATCAACTAAATATCAGCCCCATAGGCGACACTTCATTTTGTTGTTTCAAAGAAAAAGATGCGTATAATACTATTGTTGAATTATTAGAGCAAGATCCTCTATGCCTAACTGATGGAAAGTATGATAATAGCATAAAAGATACCAGCTATGATTTAAGTTCTACTATTGTGTCTGTTAAATAAGAGGTAAAAATGAAAGATCTCTATTTAGTTGGTGCCGGCGGTATGGGGCGTGAAGTTATAAGTATGATACAAGATGTGCATACACATATTGAACCACGTTGGAATATCAAAGGTTTTTTAGATGATACAGAAGATCCTTTAAAAAACAAAGCTTGTGATTATCAAGTTGTTGGCACAATTAAGGACTATTATCCGAAAAAGAATGATGTCCTGCTTATGTGCATAGCAAACCCTAAAGCAAAACAAGAAATAGCAACTATGCTTACAGCAAGGGGCGCTAAGTTTGATTCTTTCATTTCACCATGGACCAACTTAGGCAGACATTGTTCCTTTGGTGAAGGCGTAATTATTTATTCAGGTTTTGGAATGACTGTGAATGTACAAATAGGTGACTTCGTGACTTTGCTTGCTTGTGGGCTTGGGCATGATGTTATTGTAGGAGACTATTCAACTATATCTGCCAGGGCTGCTCTACTTGGAAATGTGAACGTAAATAAAAAAGTATTTATTGCAGATAGTGCTATAGTCTCCCCTAATGTTGTTATTGGTGAAGATGCCTATGTTGGCTTAGGTTCGGTTGTAGTAAAAAATGTAAAAACTGGTGAAAAAGTTTTTGGTAACCCTGCAAGAGAAATTGGAATTTAATTAAGGAAAATCGAATGAAAATATTAGACGAAATCTTTGATTCACACGAAAAGTTAGTGGCATTAAATAAAGGAACATTAGAATTTGGTTTTTCGTGGAAAAAAGAAGATGGGATTGTATTAGTAAATCCTGACAACAATATTGTTATGGAATACTTACCATATGTAGTAAATGAAATTTGTGGTGCTGACTTATCTGTAACATGCACTCTCAAAGATTTAATTATAGCATTGGAAAAATTTCCCAATGCTCTTCTTGTTCTTGGTGCTACCCCCACATACCAAAACAAAAAAATGCACCACTATTATAATGAATTATATAAAATTCTTCCCTCAAATTTTATTAATAGAGTTATCTCTATACGTGAATTGGGAGAGTTTCTACCTATAGGAGATAACAAAACAAAATTTATTGATATGTATAGAAAAACATATCTTGCTACCTCCAAAAAAAACAAAGAAAAAGTATATAAAGCTTTTGAACTTTTTGAAGATTCTTTATCTCAAGCAACATTTATTGCTGTTCTAAAACGGTATTTACTACATTCAAACACCATTATTCCTGTCAGTGAGCAAGCACAATACTTTGAAGATGTATACACTCCCTCTAAGGAAGAAGTTTTCATTGACCTAGGTGGTTTTATTGGCGATACTTTACAAATTTATGTAAATCAAATTGGAAATAATTTTTCGGAGTATCATGTTCTTGAACCTGAGCCAACAAATTTTGAAAAACTACAAACTACTATCGCATCATTTTCACAAGAAATTCAAGAAAAAGTAACGGCTTACCCTGTAGGCGCAGGGCATGTTTATTCTGACAGTAAAATAACCCAATCAACAAGTGGAAGCAGAATTATTGATACGGTAAGTGAAATCAATGCCACAGAGACCGTAAGTATCAAGATTACTCCTCTAGATGATTTACTACAAGACATTGCACCCACTTTAATTAAACTAGATATTGAAGGTTATGAAGCCTTTGCGCTTGCAGGAGCAAGAAATATTATTAGAGAGCATCGCCCTGTAGTTGCATGCTCCGTCTATCATCACTCTTTTGATTTATGGGAACTACCTTTAATGATACACAAATTTGTTCCGAATGGGTATAGATACTTTTTAAGGGCATATACCGATATATGGGAATATGTCTGCTATTGCGTGCCGGAAGAAAGAGTAAGTGAAGTATGGAAATAAGAGCAAAAGGTGAAATGATGAATGTGTTAGATGAAATATTTGATTCACATGAAAAATTGATAGCCTTGAACAAGGGCACCTTGGAATATGGTTTTTCTTGGAAAGAAGAAGAAGGGATCATCATTTATATATCTACTCCTGATGCACAATCGTCGTATGATTTTGTAACAAACAATATCTCGATGATTAAGCCCTCTCTTGATTTTACAATAAATAATATAGAAATCATGTATGCTGGTAAGAATGAACTTGAAAATGCACTCAAGGTTTTGCCCCATGCACTTATTGTAATTTTTGTGGGATTTGAACCATTTTCTTCTAAATTGACATTGGCTTATGCGGATTTAGTGAAAATGCTACCCACTAATTCAGCACATCGCGTAATAAGCTTCCGTCAATTAGGCGATTTTTTACCTATAGGTACAAATCAAACAAAAATCCATGATTGGTACAGAAAGTCTTATTTAGCAGCTTCATCGACAACAAAAAAGAAAGTAGAAAAAGCATACAATTTATTTCAAGATTCACTCTCGCAAGCCACATATGCTTCCATTCTAAAACGTTATTTACTATCTTCAGATACGCTCATACCCGTGAGCCGCCAAACGCAATATTTTGAAGATGTCTATACGCTTTTAAAAGACGAAATTTTTGTTGATATAGGTGGATTTTCAGGTGATACGCTTGAAATATATAATACTTTGGCAGAAGGCGTTTTTAAAGAATACCATCTTTTTGAACCTGACCCCAATATATTACCAAGCTTGCAAAAAACTTTAGAGAGTTTACCACAAGCAATTACAAATAAAGTCACACATTACCCATGTGCGGTAAGCCACACAAAGACAAAAACTTCTTTTAATACAAGCACAATTGCTAATGGAACAATTATAGAAGATATTGAACATAGCCCACTTGATGAATTATTAGCTTCAACAAGAGCAAGTCTTATCAAGATTGATGTAGACGGTTATGAATCATTTGTGCTTCTTGGAGCAAGAACTATTTTGAAAACGCATCGCCCGGTTGTGGCTTTATGTGTATACCATTATCCCTTTGACTTATGGGAACTACCTTTACTTGTTGAAAAACTTACTGGAAATAACTATAGATACTACCTAAGGGCATATACAGACACACTAGAATATGTCTGCTACTGTGTGCCGGAAGAAAGAGTTTCACAGAATTGGAAATAAGCGTATAACAACTACAAACTAAAAAGGATTTGGACAATGAAAGAAGAGATTTTATTAATTTTAGAAGAAATTCAGCCTGATTTTAATTTTAATGACGATGTACATTTTGTAGAAGAAGGTTACTTAGACAGCCTTGATATGGTACAGCTTATTGTTGAACTAGAAAATAAGTTCGATGTTCGTATTTCGGCTCTTGATATTATTCCGGAGAATTTTTGCTCTTTGCACGCCATTCAACAACTTATCGCGAAGAGCAAATAAGAAATACGTATAAAAAGGAAATTAGTATGCCCACAATTACACTATACACTGACTTATGCGTTAGTATGCCATACAACCTCTATTTAGCTTCCAAATCACCCTATTATGTCGGTGAAAATTTAACGTATAATAAAGAAGTGATACAAGACTGGGTAGAATATAATTTCTTTTTTTGGGCTATGAATTATAAAAAAGGGCAAGAAAAAAAAATTTTAAAAACCTTGCCTTTTCATCTCTTCAATACTGCACTTGACCAAAAAAAAGACATCCTATTATCCGGCAGAAGTGCTGATTGTGCCAACTTGAAAAAATCTTTAGATTTTGTAAAACAAGTTGCCCAAACGAATAATTACACAATAAAAGCAATAATAAATTTAGATAGGCTTGATATGCATTATGAAATGTGCATGCGCCTTATAGATAAAAAGTATCTTTCAAGAGAATTTGATTCTTTATTTGAAACGGCATTTTTAAACCCGATTGCAACAATCCCTCAAATTATTAAAATTTATGAAGAAGAACTGGGTCACGAAAATATCCAAATATTATGGAATCATTCCTCTACACCCCACTCCTCTCAAACTATAGATGCAAACGTCATTCAAGCTTTTTCTATAAGTGATAAAATGGATCCTCAAGAGTTTCCGCCACACATATCAAATTTCAAATCTTCCAAGGCAAGAGAATTATGGAGAATTTTTGCAAAAATCCAAAATAATTATTTAGGTGTCGCCCAAAAAGTTGCTAAAGCTTTAATCCAATGTGAAGAAAAACTGGCATGGAATACTTCTTTTACGACTTCTTACAAACAGAGGTTGATTGTTCACCAAACATCTATTCCCCTTTACGAAGAACTAGAAAAACGCTTAGGGAATAAATTTCAGTTTGACTATAAAAACGCGCATATAGAAAAAGAATATGGTGCAAATCCTTTACTAGAACAAGACTACCTTGATTTTGTTTCTTTTCTTGATAAAGAAACAACCTTTACAATTCAGACAGCTTTTGTACGATATAAAAAAGTTCTCAGCAAAGAACAAGAAGAGTTGCATCATGCGCTGACCAGAAATGTTGTCAACGACAGACTTCTCGTTGAAAATGGGAAAGCAAACTACAAACTCTCCGTTCTTACTTTATGCTATAATCATGAAAAATATATAGCTGAATGTATCGAATCAGTTCAGGCACAACAAACTAGTTTTCCGATTAAACATATTATCGTTGATCATGCTTCTATAGATAAAAGCCAAGAAGTAATAGCTCATTATGCTGAAAAATACGAT
This sequence comes from uncultured Treponemataceae bacterium, assembly GCA_964372135.1. Lineage (GTDB taxonomy): Bacteria > Spirochaetota > Spirochaetia > Treponematales > Treponemataceae > CAYJFX01. The sequence continues at coordinate 13,043 of CAYJPS010000054.1, forward strand.
AATATCACTCCATATATTTTCAATGTAAGAGAAGGGGGAGGAATAAATCTAGAAGCCCTCTTCAAGCTTGCCGATACCGAATATGTCGCTATTTGTGATGGTGATGATTACTTTATAGACCCCTTAAAACTACAAAAGCAAGTTGACGTGCTTGATAGTAATCCTTCTGCTGCAGTGTGCTTTCACCCGGTTCAAGTAGTGTACGAAGGAGAACCAAGCAGAACAAGAACTTATCCCCCCGAAAGTATGTTACCGCGTGGTGTTCGACCTTTCTACTATCTCAGTGACATGTTCCAAGGTAACTTAATCCAAACAAATTCAGTTGTTTATAGATGGAGGTTCAAAGAAGGATTACCTGAATGGTTTAGACCTGATCTGGTACCCGGGGATTGGTATTGGCATTTACTCCATGCAGAAAACGGAAAAATTGCTTATATTAATGAGATAATGTCTGTCTATCGAAGACATAAGCAATCACTCTACAAGGAAGGAGAATATGAAGACAGTGTAAAGCACAGGCTTGTACACGGAATGAATGAATTAGAGTGTTTTGACGTTGTTAGTAAACACTTTGGCAAAAAATTTGACTCACACATTTTCAAACTAGCTAGTGGAGTTTTTGCCAATTATGTACAATATTATGCAGAACATAACGATGATTCTTACCTCAATAACGCTGTTGAAAAATATCCTTTGTTTGCTAAATTTTTCCTTTCTTCTCTCTCAGAGATTAACGCACCCAGCAAACAAAGCTAAGGACATTTGTGGAGTAAACTCAAAAATGACAAAGAATCAGCAAGCCGTGCATGTAGCAAAACCTTTTCTTCCTCCGTTCGAAGAATATAGTAGCTACCTCAAAAAAATTTGGGAGAGTTCTGTCCTTACAAACCAAGGATGTTTTGTGCGTGAACTAGAGGCAAAACTACAAAATTATCTGCAATGTGAGCACATTCATTGTCTTGCAAATGGCACACTTTCCTTACAGCTTGCTCTCTCAGCGCTCAATATAAATGATGGCGAAATTATTACAACCCCTTTTAGTTATGTTGCTACAATCTCAAGTATTTTATGGCAGAGATGTAAACCGGTTTTTGTGGACATAAGACAAGATAATTTTACTCTTGACGCTGAAAAAATTGAGCAGGCTATAACAAAAAACACAAAAGCAATCCTTGCAGTGCATGTTTTTGGTTATCCTTGTGATGTTGAAACAATACAAGCTCTTGCAGACAGATATAATTTAAAAATTATTTATGATGCCGCGCACAGTTTTGGGGTTCAATACAAAAATAAAGCATTGGCGAGTTATGGCGATATCTCAATTCTTTCTTTTCATGCAACAA
>CAYJPS010000055.1:0-14339 GCA_964372135.1 uncultured Treponemataceae bacterium
ACAAAAGAACAGCTTTTACGCGTACAAAATTTGTGCAAAAAATATGGTTTTATGGAAATATCTGGCGTAGACATTAACTCTTCAAGACAAAGTTTTAACTGTCCTGAACTTTCTCTACCTGAGTTTGCACATCTTATTGATACTACATGGGCCTTAGTTGCACATGAAAAGCTAGCTTCTTTAGATATACGCTATGGCTTGTTTTCTCAAAACAACCCTAAGTCTAGTTTGGCCCTTCAAAAAAGAATAGAATTGTATGCTGAAATTGGCTCTCAGCTATCACCCATAGGCAATCTATTAAAAGAAGAAGCTATTTTAAAATGTGAAATGTAGTTATCAACCGTAGGTTGAAAAACAAAGGAAGGATAAATGAAAAAAGAAATACTATTAGCACCTGTTGTACGTGGTGCAATTATGAAATTTGTGAACAGACCATGGACTGTTTCTTATTGTGAAAATAACAATGAAAAAGGTTTAACTATTACTGTTCCTAACGGTACAGAAGCAGAGCTCGCCAACAGTATTGTACAGGAAATGGAGAAAGCATCAAACGCAATTCCCTCTATACTAACAATTACAATAGACGGGGAAACTACAACTTTTAAAACAGCACCAAATTGTGCTGAATTAGATAAGTGTAGTGCTAGCTTTACATGGGGAAATGAAACATATGAAACTTGCGAATCAAGAGCCGATGTTGTTAAAGATAGAATTGCACTTGTTACTGGTGGCGCACAAGGTTTTGGCGAAGAAATTGTAAGAGGCTTGGTAAAAGAAGGCTCTACTGTTTTTATTGCTGACCTCAACATAGACGGCGCAAAGACACTTGCACAAAAATTAAATGACGAAAACGGAAGAACTATTGCATTTGGCGTAAAGGTAAATGTAGGAGACGAAGATTCTGTTATTGAACTCTTTAACGAAATAATACTAGCAGCTGGAGGCATTGACCTTTGCGTAAGTAATGCTGGAGTATTGCGCGCATCAAGTATTTTAGAACAAGATATGAAATCGTTCCAATTTGTTACTGACATAAATTATACCGCTTTTGCGACTATCACAAAGCACTGTGGGCTTACAGTGAAAAGACAGCATGCTGCCTATCCAGAATGGACTACCGATATTATTCAAATTAATTCAAAATCTGGGCTTGAAGGGTCAAACAAAAATGGCTCTTACGCAGGTGGAAAGTTTGGTGGAATTGGGTTAGTACAAAGCTTTGCTATGGAACTGGTAACTTATGGTATTAAAGTAAATGCCATTTGCCCTGGTAACTTTTTTGATGGACCTCTTTGGTCAGATCCAGAAAAAGGACTTTTTGTACAATACTTAAACGCAGGTAAAGTTCCTGGTGCAAAGAATATAGGTGATGTAAAAGCTTTTTATGAAGCAAAGGTGCCTATGAACAGAGGTTGCTACGGAATAGATGTATTAAGAGCAATTTTCTATATTGTTGAACAAAAATATGAAACAGGACAAGCTGTTCCCGTAACAGGCGGACAGGTAATGTTAAAATAATTAATAATTAATAATGAACAATTATTAATTATTTTGGAAAAATTAGTATTTACGAGGAAGTTTAAGATTGTTACATTCAAAAAGATTATAACAAATGCTGACTTTTAAATAAATTATTATTATACGAATAGGTAATATTAATTATTACTTATTAATTATTAATTAAACAGGGAGCACAAATGAACTATGCAATTGCGGTCATTGACATTGGAATGACAAATAAAAAAATAGCTATATATGATGAAAAATTGCAGCAATTAGATGCAGTATATAAACACTTTGATCCAATACATGTACAAGAACCAAAAACAGGAACCACTGTAGAAGCACATGATTTAGAGGGTATGGAAGAATGGTTTTTAGCGGGACTTACGGAATTTGCAAAAAAATATCCAATCAAAGCACTTGCTGTAAGCACACATGGGGCAACCTTTGTTTGTATTGATGAAAACGGTAAAGCTTGCGTGCCCTGTGTATATTATACACACGAGCCTGGAGAAGAGTTCCAAAAGAGTTTTTACAAAACATGTGGATCTAGAGACTCTTTACAAAAAACAACTTTTACGCCAGCTTTTGGGGCTATGATAAATCCAGCAAAAGGAATTGCGTACCTACAACAAGCTTTTCCTGGGCATTTTGAAAAAACAAAAACAATTTTATATTATCCACAGTACTGGGGCTTTTTGCTAACTGGCGCTACTGGAGTTGAACCAACATGCGCTGGCTGTCATACGTATCTTTGGGATCATAAAAACAGTGATTGGTCTGCTGTTGTAGATAAGTTGAAAGTTCGCAGACTTTTGCCGACAAGCTATAAAAATACCTATGAAATTTTGGGAAAACTTAACCCTCATATAGCAAAAAAAACAGGATTAAGTCCAAACACTATCGTAACAATGGGTATCCATGATTCAAATGCATCCCTTTTACCGTATTTGTCAAATAAGGATAAAGGCGATTTTGTTCTTAATTCAACAGGTACTTGGTGTGTATGTATGCATCCACAAGAAAAGTTATCATTTGAAGAAGAAGATATTGGAAAAATAGTGTTTTTTAATCTTTCTGCTTTAAGAAAACCGGTAAAAACTTCAATTTTTGTAGGAGGCCTTGAACTCGATGTGTATGTTTCCTTGTACAAAAAAATTAATAACACAGAAGAGTTTCCAAGCTTTAGTTATGATACGGTCAATGCTGTATTAAGTGAAAATGATACTTTTATGATTCCAGAAGTTCTTCCAAATTCTGGGCAGTTTGCAGGATCTAAACCAGGTATATGGGAAAAAGGCACTTTTTATCCTCTTGAAGACATTCAAAGTGGAAAAGCAATTCCTCAAATTATGTATAAAGAGCAACGTTTTTTCTCTGTATTAGACTTATCTCTAGCCTTCCAAACAGAAGTTGCTCTTAAGAGATCTGGCTTACAACCAGGTACGAATGTTTTTACTGAAGGTGGTTTCAGACAAAACAAGCTTTATAATGCTCTATTAGCAACAATTTTACATGGAAATCCAGTATACTTAACAAGCATGAAGGAAGCCACAGCAGTTGGCGCCGCAATGACAGCAGGAATGGCACTTACAGGTAAAAGCTTAGAAGAATTTGCTTCTTCTGTTAAGATTGAGTATATACCTGTTGATATGGCTCCAATACAAAAAATTGATTCATATAAAAGAAGGTGGTTAGAATTAGCCACAGCAAAATTATAATATTAAGGAAAAAATTATGAAAACAAAGGCAGTACGTTTATACGGCGTAAATGATTTACGATTGGAAGAGTTCGAACTTCCTCAAATTAAAGACGATGAAATTTTGGCAAAGGTTGTGTCAGATTCAATTTGTATGTCTAGCCATAAACTTGCAATGCAAGGAGAAGGACACAAGCGGGTTCGGCATAACTTAAAAACAAACCCAATTATTATTGGTCATGAGTTTTGTGGAGAATTAATAGAAGTAGGAAAAAAATGGCAAGATCAGTTTAAAGCTGGTCAAAAGTTTGCAATACAACCAGCTCTAAACAAAGATGGTACACTTTGGGCGCCTGGTTATTCATATGAACATATCGGTGGCGATGCAACATACATCATTATTCCAGCAGAAGTTATGGAATTAGGGTGCCTTCTCAATTACAATGCAGATTGTTATTATCTTGGTTCAATTGCAGAGCCTGTATCTTGTGTTGTTGGTGCCTATCATGCACAATATCACACAACTGGTGGAAGCTATGTACATGATATGGGCATTGTAGAAGGTGGATCAATGGCACTTTTAGCAGGAGTTGGCCCTATGGGATTGTCTGCAATTGATTATGCAATTCACTGTGACAGAAAACCTGGAACCATGATTGTAACAGACATAGACGATGAACGATTAAAAAGAGCTCAAAGCCTTATCACTGTTGAAGATGCTAAAAAAAATGGGGTAAACCTTATTTATGTAAATACAAAAGACATTACTGATCCTGTAAGCCATTTAAAAGAATTAAACGGCGGAAAACTCTTTGACGATGTGTATGTGTTTGCACCAGTAAAACCCGTTTTAGAACTTGGCGATGCCCTTCTTGGAAACGATGGGTGCTTAAACTTCTTTGCAGGTCCAACTGATACAAGCTTTAGCGCAACTATGAACTTTTACAATGTGCACTATGAATCACACCACATTGTTGGTACCTCTGGAGGTAACACTGACGACCTTAAAGAATCACTAGAAATGATGACCGACGGAAGACTTAATCCGGTTTCTATGATCACGCACATTGGTGGATTAAACGCAGTTGCTGATACAACAATTAATCTTGACAAAATTCCTGGTGGAAAAAAGCTCGTGTATACTCACAAAAATATTCCACTTGTAGCTCTTAACGAACTACGTGAAAAAGGAAAAGATTATCCTCTTTTTGCAAAACTTGCAGACGTTGTAGAGAAAAACAATGGTCTCTGGTGTAAGGAAGCTGAAGATATTCTTTTGGCCGAGGCTGAAGAGATTTAAGGTGATACTATAAAAAATCTTGCAGAAATGCAAGATTTTTTTTATTTAATAATCCATCCAAGGCCCGTTTATGTATTAATTCTAAGCGGATCAACGCCATATAATTTCGCCAATTGCTTTCTTAAAGAATCCATGTCCTTTGAATATGGTGCCGTAAATGATAATCTTTCCTGTGTCGTTGGATGAATAAACTCAATACTATACGCATGAAGCGCCAATCTATCTAATAACGGCCTCTCTTCAAAAACGTCTCCCTTCCAAGAACGCTTTATATCAGAAAGTTTAATAGTTTTTTGATTCCCTCCATATAAAGGATCACACACAATTTGAAAGCCCTCATGCAGCAAATGCGCTCTAATTTGATGCGTTCTGCCCGTTATAGGCCTCGCTTCAATCCATGAAAAAGCATTGCAAGAACCAAGCACTTTTAATTCCGTTTTTGACGATTTGCCTTGCCGTTTATTTACAACACTTCTGTGCCGAGCATCTCCATCTACCATTAATGGAGCGTCACAAAGTGTTTCTTGCCATAATGGACGACCATATACAAGTGCATGGTATATTTTTTTTACTTCTCTCTTTTCAAAAGCCATACTTAACTCACGATGTGCTTCTTTTGTTTTTGCGTATACAATAAGACCTGAAGTATCTTTGTCAATCCTATGTACCGCCAATAGCTTTCCATGCTTTTCCTCTGCTAGCACATCTAGTCTAGGCGCATCATTGTCGTAGCGATCAGCAGCGGTTAAAATTCCTGAACTTTTATTAAATACAATAATTGCATCATCTTCATATACAACGCTAAAAGGTTCTTTTCTTTTCATACCTAACTATACACCTTATTTTAATATAACACAAGCATATATAAAATTTTTATTACTATTCACGGTCTAACGCAATCTACAAAGCGACCGTGAATAGTTTCCCTTATTAACTGTAGTATTTCTCTGCGAAATTAATTCAAAACCTCCTTTTTTCAAGATTAGTACTCGCGGCAAAGAGGTAGTGGCACGAATACCATTGACGGGCGAAGACTGGAACCGGTATGAGATGCCATACCTCTTCGTGCGTGTTACCCATAGGAGGGTATGAATTAAAAAGTAATTTTTTATCTATAAAAAAAGCTTGATTAATTTTTTTATTTTTGTTATATTGTATATATCGATAATTATTTATCGAACAATAAATTTAGGAGAGACAATATGTCAAGATTTACATTACCAAGAGACATCTACTTTGGTGCAGGCAGCTTAGCTGAATTAAAAAATATAAAAGGAAAAAAAGCCATTGTTGTTGTTGGTGGCGGTTCAATGAAACGTTTTGGATTTTTAGATAAAACAGTAGAATACTTAAAAGAAGCAGGAATGCAAGTTGAACTTTTTGAAAATGTTGAACCAGATCCATCTGTAGAAACAGTTATGAAAGGGGCTCAAGCAATGAGAGACTTTGGCCCAGACGTTATTGTTTCAATTGGTGGTGGATCTCCAATCGATGCTGCAAAAGCAATGTGGATTTTCTATGAATACCCAGAATTTACTTTTGAAAAAGCAATTATTCCTTTTGGCCTACCTACGCTTCGCCAAAAAGCAATTTTCGTAGCAATTCCTTCAACTTCAGGAACCGCAACAGAAGTTACTGCATTCTCTGTAATCACAGACTATGAAAAAGGTATTAAATATCCTTTGGCAGATTACAATATCACTCCAGATATTGCTATCGTAGACCCTGAAATTGCTGAAACAATGCCTAAAACATTAACAGCTCACACAGGAATGGACGCACTTACACACGCAATGGAAGCATATGTATCAACTGTTGCAAACGACTTTACAGATCCATTAGCCCTAAAAGCTATTAAAATGGTATACGAACACCTCTATGATTCTTTTGAAGGGAAAAAAGAAGCACGCGAAAAAGTTCACTACGCACAATGTTTAGCAGGTATGGCTTTTTCAAACGCTCTTTTAGGAATTGTTCACTCAATGGCTCACAAAACTGGTGCTGCTTTTGAAAAAGGTCACATTCCTCACGGTTGCGCTAACGCAATGTACTTACCTCAAGTAATTAGATACAATGCAAAAGATGCACGTGCAGCAGAACGCTATGCAGAAATTGCTCAATTTGTTGGCTTAAAAGGTGCAAACACAGCAGATTTAGTAGCAGCACTTGTAAAATCAATTGAAGATTGCAACGTTAAATTAGATATTCCACTAAGTATTAAAGACTTTGAAAACGGTATGGTTAGTGAAGAAGAGTTCTTATCAAAAGTTGAAGAGATTGCTGTTAATGCAATTGGTGATGCTTGTACAGGATCTAATCCGCGCCAACCAACTCCAGCAGAAATGACACAATTACTAAAAGATTGTTATTACGGTACACCAACAACCGTATAAGCACTATACTAAATTGAAAAGGGAGCCTCGCAGCTCCCTTTTTTATGTTTTAGTTTTTGTAACTTTTTTTTCAACCGAGTGCTTTTGTGCTATTTTTTTTTACTGGAGTTTTGCGAGGTTCCTTTCTTTCTATTGCTTTTTTCGAAGGAGCCTTAGCAGGAATCTTGTCTCCATCATGAATTACAATTTGCGCAAAAGGTATTTCAATTTTTGCTTCATCATATACTTTTTTTACTGCAATGTACAATTGGTTTTTTGCATCAATATAATCTTCTTTTTTTATCCAGGCACCTAAAACGATGTCTATTCCTGATGCACCAAAACCATCAAAATAAGCTACTGACTCTGGTTCCTCAAGAACCAAAGGACAAATCTTTGGAACTTTCATAAGAGTATCGTAGGCACGTTGCAAATCTGTATCATAAGAAACAGACACTCTCACCTTTACCCGGCGTATTGGATAGTATGTCGTATTACGTAGATTTGCCTTTATAATTGTTTCATTTGGAACTCGTATTAACTGGTTATCTGTTGTTAAAACCTTTACTGAAAGCAAGTCAATTGAATGAACATTTCCAATAACATCTTCTATAGTTATGAAATCCCCTATTTTTATGGTATTTTCACTTAAAACAAAAAAGCCACTGATAATATTACTAAATGAAGTTTGAGCGGCAAAACCTATTGCAACTCCCATAATCCCAGCAGCACCTAATAGAGCATTTAAATTTACTCCAAAAATTTCCAATATGTACAAGGCAATTAACACATAAAACGTATATTTAATTCCTTTTTCAATAATCAAAGCTGTTTGCGGCTTTAGCTTTTCTTTGCCAACTTTTCTATATATCTTTAATATAACTCTATACGCTATATATAATAAAAGAAGTGCACCTACAAAAGTTATTGCTTTAAAAAGAAATTCCCATGTAAAAAACCCTTTTAATCCTTCTAGATTATCTGTAATATGAAAAGCGGTGTTAAAAGCATTTTCTGCGGCAGCTATTACGTCTTCTGTTACTTCATTCATTACAAACTCCTTTTATGTTCGTTATATACCATTTTTTTTACATATATCTTCAATCGTGCATTCATTACACTTTGGATTTCTTGCAATGCATGTATAACGTCCCTGCAAAATAAGCCAATGATGAGCATGATCTAAAAATTCCTCTGGAATGCATTTTAATAAATCTTTTTCTACTTGTTCAGGTGTTGTTCCTGTGGAAAGGCCAATTTTTGGAGATATTCTCAAAAGGTGAGTATCAACAGGCATAGTAGGCTCCCCAAAAACCACATTTAAGACAACGTTAGCGGTCTTTCTGCCTACTCCTGGAAGACTTTCTAAATCTTCGCGCTTTCTTGGGACTTCACCGTTAAAATTATCTATTAACATTTGACTTAGCTTTATGACATTTTTTGCTTTGTTTCTATAAAGCCCAATCGTCCGAATAAATTCAATGAGTTTTTCTTCGCCAAGTTCTACAATTTTCTCTGGAGTATCTGCAACTTTGTATAAGTGTTCCGTTGCCCTATTTACACCCTTATCGGTAGTTTGAGCAGAAAGAGCAACCGAAACAAGACACGTATAGGGACTGTAAAAAACAAGATCAGACTTTGGCTCTGGATTATTTTTTTTAAACCGAGAAAAAACCTCAACTATTTCATCATGAGTCAACATTTTTATAGAAGAGAGTCTTTCTGCCATTGAAATCCTTTATTTAATTGCTTTTAACAAGGCCTCTACCTTATCCAGTTTTTCCCATGCAAATTCAATACGCCCGAAATGTCCATAAGCAGAGGTTGCTTGATACACAGGTTTTTTTAGATCTAGCGTTGTAATAATTCCAGCTGGAGAGCAATCAAAAACTTCTCTTACGGCTTTTGATAGAGCTATTTCCTCTACTTTTCCTGTATCGAAAGTGTCAACCATAATGGAAACAGGAAAAGGGACGCCTATTGCATAGGCAAGCTGAACTTCACATCTTTCTGCTAGTTTTGCGCCTACAATATTTTTTGCTATATAGCGTGCCATATATGCTGCAGAGCGATCAACTTTTGAAGGATCTTTCCCACTAAAAGCACCTCCTCCATGTCGTCCCATACCGCCATAAGTGTCAACAATAATTTTTCGACCTGTTAAACCAGTGTCTCCATAAGGCCCACCCGTAACAAAGCGTCCTGTTGGATTAATAAAAAACTTAGTTTTTTCATCCATTAAGCCGCTTGGATCTAATACAGGCTTTATTATTTCTTCAATCACGCATTCTTTAATTGTGTTGTGCGTAATATCTGGATCATGCTGGTGCGAGACTACAACAGTATCTATTCTTAAAGGTTTGTGTCCTTCATACTCAATTGTTACTTGGCTTTTTGCGTCTGGCCGTAGCCATGGTACAGTCTTTTCTTTTCTAAGTTTTGAAGCACGTCTCAAGATATCATGTGAAAACGTAATAGGCGCAGGCATTAATTCTGGAGTTTCAGAGCAGGCAAACCCAAACATCATCCCTTGATCCCCTGCACCTTGTTGTCCTTTATACTCATCAAGTCCCGTTCCTACAACACCTTGATTTATATCTGGAGATTGTGAGTGAATTACATTTAAAACGGCCATTGAATTACAATCAAGTCCGTAATCAGCATTAGTATAACCTATTTCTCCAGCAATAGCTCTTGCAAGCTCTGGTATATCTACAAATGCATGTGTCGTAATCTCCCCTCCTACTAAAACTAAGGCTGTAGAAGCAAATGTTTCACACGCAACATGGCTTTCTGGATCTTCACGCAAACAAGCGTCCAATACAGCGTCAGAGATTTGATCGCATAGTTTATCAGGATGTCCTTCGCCTACAGATTCAGATGTAAATAAATATTTTCCGTTCATAACAAACCTCGTTCTATTGTTATTAACAGTATAATACAAAAGGAAGGTATAAACAAGTGCTTTCTTTTTGTAAAAAGGTCGAAAAAAAATCACGTTAATCTACTTGCCCATTTTTAAATTCTGTCATATAATAAAACTATGAAATCATTTACAGAAGAATTATGGTTTAACACCTCATGCATGAGAGAATACATCAATATAACCCCCACAATAGAAAAGTTACTCTATCAGTCAGGAATTCAAGAAGGTCTTGTATTAGTAAATGCAATGCATATTACTGCAAGTGTTTTCATAAATGATGATGAAGGTGGATTGCACCAAGATTTTGATGAATGGTTAGAAAAACTTGCTCCTCACGAGCCGGTTACAAAGTACAGGCACAATGTAGGTGAAATAAATGCAGATGCACATATGAAAAGACAAATAATGGGAAGAGAAGTTGTTGTTGCTATAACAAATGGTCAATTACATTTAGGCCCTTGGGAACAAATATTTTATGGTGAATTTGATGGTGGCCGTAAAAAAAGAGTATTAGTAAAAATAATTGGTGAGTAGCACAAAAGTGAAGCACAATTTTGATAACCTGTTTAAGAAAATTGTACGTGAAGTACACAGAAATCCTCTTTTTATTGAGCAAAAGCCTCGCCTTTTGCTTCATGTGTGCTGTGCTCCATGCTCAAGTGCTGTTCTTGAGCAATTAACCCAAATATTTGAGGTAACCGTTTTCTTTTATAATCCTAACATACACCCCAGAGAAGAATATGCCAGACGTATGGAAGAGTTAAAAGCGTTTCTACCAAGATTTTCTCAAAGTCCTCAACTCAAAAATTCAACTATAGCATTTAAAGCAGAACATTACGAACCGAATGATTTTTTTGATGCTGTAGAAACGGAGAAATATCCTAACCTAAAAACAGAGCCAGAAAAAGGTGTGCGCTGTGCAAAGTGCTATGAACTTAGATTACAACATACTGCATTATATGCTTTAGAACATCAATTTGACTATTTTACAAGCGCCCTATCAATAAGCCCACACAAGGATGCGGAAAAGATAAATAAAATTGGACAAAAACTTTATAAAAACATGCAAGAAAATAATCCTTCATTAAAAGCACCACAATTTGTTTATGCCGACTTTAAGAAACGTAATGGATTTAAAAGAAGTTTAGAAATATCAAAAGAATTTAATTTATACAGACAAGGCTATTGTGGTTGCATTTACTCCCAGCTTGCTGCAAAAAAAAGAGAAGTAGAAAGAGAAAGTAAATAAAAAACGGCGCTGCTCTTATGCAGCGCCGCTTTATAGCAATCTACCTGTTCTTATTTATACAATTCACGTTTTGTGTATGTTGTATGTAAAAGATGATGTGCTTTACCATGATTTGGTTCACCAAAAAAGTCTTTATATACTTTTAAGATAAGAGGGTTTTTATGTGAAACTCGGATTTCTGAATCTTTGTCATCTTGATATAACCCCGCTGCTCGCTTTGCTCGGATTTCATCGGTCGCACCATAAGGTTGTCCCCCACCTGCAACGCAGCCACCACGACAAGCCATAACTTCAACAAAGTGATATGATAATTCCTTGCCTTCCGCAATTTCTTGGCGAACTTGCTCTACAACTTTTTCTATATTTCCTAATTGATGAACAACAGCTAATTTAACTGTTACATCTCCAACTTTTACTTCTGCAGCTTTTACCCCTTCAAGACCTCTAACTGGCTTATAATCAAGATCTGTAAGCTCACCTTTTGTTACAAGGTGATATGCGGTTCGAACTGCTGCTTCCATAACACCACCTGTAGCACCGAAAATAGTTCCAGCACCTGTGTATGGTCCAAGAGGGCTATCTGGTTCTGAGTCTTCAAGGTCATTAAAATCAATTCCTGCTTGACGAATAAGTCGTGCAAACTCCCTGGTTGTAATAACTTCATCAACATCTGGTGCTCCTGATGAATTCATATTTTCATCCCTATGAGCTTCGTACTTTTTAGCTGTACAAGGCATAATTGATAAACTATAAATTTCTTCAGGTTTTAAGCCAACTTGTTCTGCCCAGTAAGTTTTAATAGTCGCACCCATCATTTGTTGAGGGCTTTTTGCTGTTGAAAGATGTGGAAGCATATCATGATAATTTTTTTCACAATAATCTACCCAACCTGGACAACAACTTGTAAACAATGGAAGAACTCCACCTGTTGTTAAACGTGTAACAAATTCTGTACCTTCTTCCATAATGGTAAGGTCAGCTGAATAATTTGTATCAAATACGTAGTTAAAACCTATGCGTCGCAATGCAGTATAAATTTTCTTTGTAGAAATTGTACCTGGTTCTAATCCAAACTCTTCTCCAATAGCAACACGAACTGAAGGAGCCATTTGAACAACACAAGTTATTTTATCATCGCCCAATTTGTCCCAAATATTTTTATTTGAATGTGTTGATGCAATTGCGCCTGTTGGGCAGTGAACAGCACATTGTCCACAGCGAATACAAGGACTATTTGCTAGGTTTACACCAGAAACAGGGCCAATCATTGTTTTGTTTCCGCGACCTGTGTATTCGAGAGCCCAAACATTTTGCAGTTTTTGGCAAGACTCAACACAGCGTCCACAGTTAATACACTTGTTTCTATCTAATACGATAGCATCATTTGAGTTATCAACTGGCTGATCTTTTAAGATTTTATCAAATCGCACTTCACGCAAACCAAAGTCTGCCGCAAGTTCTTGTAACTCACATTTTCCGTTTCGAACACATTTTAAACAATCATCTGGGTGATTTGAAAGAATAAGCTCAAGCACGGTTCTTCTTGCTTGTACAATTTCAGGGTCATGGGTAACTAAGTTCATCCCTTCTGCTACCTTTGTACAGCAAGCTCTCATCATACGAGCAGTCCCTGCTGTTCGCACAATACAAATACCACATGATGCCCAAGCAGGAAGGTCAGGGTTGTGACAAAGAGTTGGAATTTGAACATTTAATTTTCTAGCTGCATCTAATACAGAGGTTCCCTCTTCTACTGAAACATCTTTTCCATTTATTTTAAGATTTACCATAATTATTTCTCCTATAAAACCTTAGCGTTTTTCAATTGCACTAAATTTACAGGTTCGTTCACACTCACCACATTTAATACATTTAGCTTGGTCAATTTCGTGGCGCTCTTTCTTTTCGCCGGAAATACAGTTAACAGGACATTTTCTTGCACAAGCCGTACAACCGATACATTTTTCGTTAATATAGAATGATGTAAGATTTTTACATTTTCCTGATGTACATTTTTTATCAGTTACGTGAGCAAGGTACTCATCTCGAAACTTTTTAAGTGTTGAAATTGTCGGATTAGGCGCTGTTTGCCCTAAAGCACAAAGAGAAGACTTATTCATTGCAAGTGCAATATCTTCAAGTCTTGTTAAATCTTCAAGCTCGCCTTGTCCCTTTGAAATTTTATCGAGTATTCCGTACATTTGTTTTGTACCAATACGACATGGAGAACACTTTCCGCAAGATTCATCAACACAGAATTCCATGTAGAACTTAGAAACGTCAACAACACAATCGTCTTCGTCCATAACAATCATACCACCAGAACCCATCATAGAGCCTAGTTTTACAAGTGCACCAAAGTCAATTTGTGTATCTAAGTGTTCTTCGGTAATAATACCACCTGAAGGACCACCAGTTTGAACACCTTTAAATTTCTTTCCGTCTTTGATGCCTCCACCAATTTCGAAAATAATTTCTCGTAAAGTTGTCCCCATTGGAACTTCAACAAGACCAGAGTTTTGAATTTTTCCTGTTAATGCAAAAACCTTCGTACCCTTAGAGTCTTCTGTACCGATTTTATTAAACCAGTCAGCACCCTTAGTCATAATTACAGGAACATTTGCCCATGTTTCAACATTATTAATAATGGTTGGCTTTCCCCATAAACCTGATTGAGCTGGAAAAGGAGGCTTAGGTGTTGGCATACCTCGAAGACCTTCAATTGAACGTAAAAGAGCTGTTTCTTCACCACAAACGAAGGCACCAGCACCAAGACGAATTTCAATATCAAAATCAAAGCCTGAACCAAGAATGTTTTGTCCTAAAAGGCCGTTTTCTTGTGCTTGTTCCATAGCAATTTTCAAGCGGTCAATTGCAAGAGGGTATTCTGCACGAATGTATACAAAGCCTTTGTTTGCTCCAATCGCTTTACCACAAATAGTCATAGCTTCGATTACAGAATGGGGATCTCCCTCAATTGTTGAACGATCCATGTATGCACCTGGATCACCTTCATCGGCATTACATACAACGTATTTTACGTCTCCTGGCGCTTTGTAACAAGCGTCCCATTTAAAACCAGTAGGGAAGCCTCCGCCTCCACGGCCTTTAAGCCCTGATTTTAAGATTTCTTGAATTATGTCTTCTTGACTCATTTCAAAAAGGGCTTTTTCTAAACCAAGGTAACCGTCACGAGCAATATACTCTGTAATATCTTCTGGGTTAATAAGACCGCAGTTTCTTAAAACAATACGCAATTGTTTTTGATAGAATTCAATTTCGTGGTTTT
>CAYJPS010000056.1:0-14237 GCA_964372135.1 uncultured Treponemataceae bacterium
TTCTCCTAATTTTAATCCTTTATTACTCTTCTATGTGTTCTAGTCCCTGGTCAATAATCGACACAACGTGCGAATCTGACAAAGAATAAATTAAACTTTTCCCTTCTCGCCTATATTTTACCAACTTATTTTGACGCAAAATTTTTAATTGGTGAGAAACTGCCGACTGTGTCATACTTAGTTTTTCTACAAGGTCTCCTACACAGAGTTCTGACTGCCTAAGTTCATAGAGTATTCGTATACGTGTAGTATCTCCAAACACTTTAAAAAAATCTGCTAGGTCATACAAAAGTTCAAAGTCTAGATTTTCGCTCATGGAGGCCTCCTAACACAAATTAACACATGAACACTTGTTCATATGTTAATTATATAAGAGAAACCATAAAAATGTCAAGAGGGTATTTATAACTTAAAACCTCTCGTTATACTTCCAACAGGGCAGGCTCGTTTACAATCACCACAACGAATACATTCTGCTAACGATATTTGTACCTTTCCGAAGTGAGCTTTTTTTCCTTCCAGTTTATCTGCCCTTCTAATTTTCGCTATTGGATCTATTTGCATGTGACAAGCACTCTCGCACTTTCCGCACCTTGTACAAGAATGAGAATCTACTTCCATCTTGTAAAAACTCACTCCATTAAAAAGCGCATAAAAGGCTCCCAAAGGACAAATATATTTACAAAAAGGGCGATATAACGCAATTGACCCAAAAATAATTATTCCGAGCAATGTCATTTTCCAGTTAAATAAAAAACCTATAGCTTGTTGCAAGCTTTCATTTTGACTCACTAAAGGAATACCACCTTGTAAAGAGCCCACAGGGCAAATCCAGGTGCAAAAATAGGGAGAGCCTATACCAAATTGATTTACCAATACAACAGGCAAAATCATCACTGGGAATAAAAGCATAAGGTATTTTATATAACGCAAGGGAGCATCAATTGACCGAGGGATTTTAATAACTTGCGCTTTTTGTTTTTCTGTTTTTAGGCGGAACAAAGGAATTTTATACAAGAGGTCTTGAAAAAATCCAAACGGGCACAAAAAGCCACACACAAATCGAGCAAAAACAACGCCAAAAAAAACAAGCACCCCTGTAACATACAAGGTAATGTCATGCGTTCTACCGCCTACCACGGCTTGGTATGCTCCTATAGGGCAGGAGCCTAAGGCCCCTGGACAAGAATAACAATTTAATCCAGGCACACAAACATACTTAGACTTACCATTATATATTTTTGCTGTAAAAAACCCCACAATATACGAATTTGAAATAACTGCTACTACAAGTTGTACCAAATATCTATAATTTCTTCCAATCCACTGCTTCATTTTTTCCTCTTGCACTATTCATTATAAATTGTAAATTGTAAAGTATACATTATCAATCACCCTCTTTTCTACCCGTAATTCGTAATTATGCATTCGTAATTCGTAATTAACATTACCCTATCCCAATACATTCTAAACAGATAAGAATGGCTTTTTGCAATACAGTTCGAGCTTCGCCCCGCAAAATGCCAAGAACAATAAGCAAAACACTTACCATAAGCAAAGAATACCGAATGAGCATAGAATTCATTTGTTTGGTTTTTTTACTATTTATTTTTTCGTCCATATTTTTACAAATCCTTGCAAAAACAAGCCTTGATTAAATATCAAGGCCTTTTGCTTCTTATTGATTTACCGTTGCTAGAGCGCTTTCAATAGCACCCAAGTACATTTCTGCAGGATTTGTTGGTGGGGCTCCAACAATAGGAGCGCCAATAATATTTCCTTTTGAATCAACCATAACAGTTGTTGGAATAGCACTTACTGTATTTAATAACCCATTCAAGCTATCATTTGCAAACAAAGTAATAAACTCTCCATTTGATGCCGCTATAATCTCCTGGGCAACATCAATGCCATCTGGCACATCAGTAAGAACTGTTATCATGTTCGCACCTTCGGGGAGCATTTCTTTATGAAGCCTAGCTAAGTCTGGCATTTCATTTATGCAAGGACCACACCATGTTGCCCAAACATTTACCATAGTAATATCATAATCTTCAAAAATAGATTCATTCACGGTTTGCCCATCCAAAGTCTCTGTTTCGAATGATGATAAATTATAGTTCACACCACCAGTACTCTGGGCTGTTCCTTGCAAAACAGGATTAAACACAAAAATGCTGTCTTCAAATTCTTTTAAATCATTGATTAGTGAATTGAATTTATCTTCTTCCCCCTCTGCGAGAATTAAATGTGAAAAGTCGTCGTTATATGCAAAATAATATGCATTTTGATCTGTTTCTGCTATTTTTTTTACATTTGAATAGGACATTTCAATTTCTGCAAGCGCAAGATCTTGGTCGACATCAATAGAGGCTCTTGCTACGGCTGCTGCTTGGAAAACAAAACTGTTTACTTGCTCTCTAATTGCTTCTTGTTCTTGCGGCGTACTGTTTTCTGCATCAAACGCAGCAATCAAATCAAAAATCCCATCAGAATACGCCACTAGCATTGTTACGGAAGTAGAAAGCGGATAAATTTCTACCGTTCCTTTTTTAACCATATCCATCATTTGTTCAGGAATTACAAAGCCAAACCCAAAGTCGCGGCTGTAAACTACATCTTCTCGCTCTTGCAGCAGTACTTTTTCACCGCCAAGAGTAGTCATTTCAGTTTCATTAAAATCGTAGCTCTTTCCTGAACAAGAAAGAAAACTAACAGTTAAAAAGAAAACTGCAAACATGAGTCCAATTTCTTTTTTCATCATCACCTCACCTATTTCTATTATAGTATTATAACAACATAAAACACAAGTAGTTACAAAAAAAAGCCACCCCATAGGATGGCTTTTTCATTAATCAGCATTATTTATTCTGATTTAACTTCTTCACAAATGTTTAGTTCAGTATCTTTGTCGAAGAATTTAGCTTTTTCCATTAATGGAACAAAGTTAGCAATATCTCCAATATGCACTGTTACATCTGGTTCAGTTCTAGAAATAACTGATTGATTTTTTGTGTTTAAGTAAAGGTGTGTTTCAGCTCCTAAAGGCTCAATAACAGAAACTTTAAGTTGCATGTTATTTGAAGCAGCTGGAGAAGCTTTGTATTCTAGATCTTCTGGGCGAATTCCGAAGAATACTTCTTTACCAACATATGGTTTAAGGTCTTTTGCTTGTTCTGTAGTAGGACTCAATTTAAAAGATCCTTCATCAACAACAATTTTTCCACCTTCTTCCAATACTTTTACAGAAAGGAAGTTCATTGGAGGAGAACCGATAAAGCCAGCAACAAACTTATTAATTGGATGATTGTACAAGTAAAGAGATGTACCAATTTGTTGTACTTTACCATCTTTCATAACAACGATTTTATCAGACATAGTCATAGCTTCGATTTGATCGTGTGTTACGTAAATCATTGTTGCGTCCAAGCGGTGGTGAAGATCTGAGATTTCAGCACGCATTTGTACACGAAGTTTTGCATCAAGGTTAGATAGTGGTTCATCAAAAAGGAATACTTTTGGATTACGAACAATAGCACGTCCAACAGCAACACGTTGTCGTTGCCCACCTGAAAGAGCCTTAGGTTTTCGATCAATTAATTTTTCAATATCAAGAATACGAGCTGCTTCGTTTACACGTCGCTCAATTTCTGCTTTATCTGTTTTTCGGATTTTTAATCCGAAAGCCATATTGTCATATACAGTCATGTGTGGGTACAAAGCGTAGTTTTGGAAAACCATCGCAATGTTTCTGTCTTTTGGTGGAACATCATTCATGAGTTCCCCATCAATTAATAATTCACCTTCTGTGATGTCTTCCAAACCTGCAACCATACGAAGAGTTGTAGATTTACCACATCCTGAAGGACCTACGAATACAACAAATTCTTTGTCGTCGATGTTAATGTTAACGTTGTCTACTGCGCGAACGTTTCCATCATACACCTTTCCAATGCCTTTGAGTTCAACTTTTGCCATCTCAAAGCCTCCTTAGTTTATTTTATCTTTTAATTGTACAACATAAATATAAAGCTGTCAAATTTATTTGACAGCTTTTAGTGAAATTTTTATGAATTTTTAAAAAAAATACCTCGTTCTCTTTATAAGCACAATCTGTAAACGGTGTATTTTCCACTTAAACCTTTAAATGGAGTTTTATCTTTTTTTACCTTTACATTATATTTTTGCAAGATTTCCTTAAATCCGTCAAACTCAAGAACCTGCTCTGAAACAACAATTTCTTGAGGATCAGCAATACTTTGTATCCTTGCCGCGGTGTTTACCGTATTTCCAAAATAGTCTGTTCTTTCATTTAAAGTTACAACAATGGTTGTTCCGGTATGAATTCCCATCTTAACCTCTATTTTATTCTCTTTATCTTTTTCTCCGTAGTACTCTTGTAAGCGTTTTTGAGCTTCAAGAGTACATTCAAGGGCAATTTTACGTGAATAAAAAACTCCCATAATTGCATCCCCGATTGTTTTAACAGGAACTCCTCCAAACTCTTCAATAACTGAAAACAGTAAAAGAAAATGTTCTCTCACCAAGGCAAAGGCTCTAGCATCTCCCAAATCACTATACATTTGAGTTGAGCCTTTTATATCGGTAAACAGTATTGCGGAGTGCTCTATTTGTAGGCTTTGATCATCTAGTAATACATCATCTCCCATTAAATCACGGTAAGCTTTATTTTGAAGAACTTCAACACCTCGAATAGAATAATCACCCTTCCAAAGAAAATATTCACCTGCGCTTAAAAGTTTCATAATTTCACCATAATATTCATCATTGTGTGTTGAAGAAATTTGTCTTGCTTGAGGATGAACATTAAAGAAAACTTCTACAGTGTTATCAAGAACATTCGTAAAATCAACCTTACAATTTGAACAATAGTTCTCGTGCGTTGCTTCATGGATTTTTAGTATCTCACCCGAAATGCCTCCACAGTGAGGGCAGTGATACACCCATGATAAAGAAAATAAGCCTTCCTTCACTCCTCTAATAAAGGCTTCTAGCATAATTGGCCTTTCAAGATTTGCCTTTTCTGCTAGCTTATACACATTAATATGATATAAAAGATTTTCGGGTGCTTGCTTAATAAATTCCCTTAACTGATTTAAAATTTTTTCTTGCAAGTCAACTTTCTTACGGGTCTCTTCTGCTACATTCATTTAGTTCTCCTCAAAAATAAAAGAAAGATAATAACTTCCTCACGAAGCCTTCTAAAATTGTAACACAGAAATTTTCACTTGACAAGCAAAAAACGCTCTTCACGAGCGTTTTCTATAAATTACCTAATCATCGCCAAGCTCTTCCCACTGAGCTGTCAATAATTCAACTTCTGCTGATTTTTCTTCTATCAAGATTTGAATATGTCGGCTTTTTTCACCATCTGAATAAACTTCAGGCTTTGAAAGTTCTTCTTCAAGTATGCTTTTTTCTTCCTCGGCTTTTTCTATTTTTTCAATTAGCAAACGCTCTTCTTTTTCTTTTTTACGTTTTTCTGCTGCACGTTTTTTTTGTTCATCGTACGATAAAATGTTTTTTCCACTTTCTTTTTCAATAGCAGGTGAAGCACCATCTCTGTTTAACTGTTTTTTTGCATCTCCATCTGTTTCACCGCGAGTTTGTTCTATATAATAATCATAATCACCAGGAAAATGCCGGCTTTTCCCATTTCCAAGCTCAAGAACTCTAGAAGAAACAGCAGACATAAAACCTCTATCATGCGAAACAAAGATAACAGTACCACCAAACTGTTTCAAGGCTTCTAGTAATACATCCTTAGAATGCAAATCTAAGTGGTTTGTTGGCTCATCCAATATAAGCAAATTTACTGGCTTTAGCAAAATAGTTAAAAGTGCAAGACGACTTTTTTCTCCTCCAGATAAAACATCTATACTTTTATAGACATCATCACCGCGGAACAAAAAAGCTCCTAACATATCTCGCAACTTTGGAATCAATTCCAAGGGGGCTTCCGCTTCAAGCATATCGAGAATAGACATACTTCCTTTCATTGTTTCTGCATTATCTTGACTAAAATAACCGATGCTTACACCGCTTCCTTCTTTTATGTTTCCTGTGAAGCTTGTATCGACATTTGCTAAAATTCTTAATAATGTTGTTTTACCTGCACCATTTTTTCCAACAACAAGTAACCTATCCCCTTTTTCAACAACAACATCTAAGTTATTTAGAATAGTATTTTTTCTCACTTCCTTGCCGTTATCATCAAGTGTTACATAAGATTTTGAAATGCCTTCTAGCGTTAGTACAATTCTTCCCGTATGAGGAGCTGGAGGAAATGTAAAATGTATTTTTTTTAAGGATTCGGGTATTTCAATGCGTTCCATTTTTTCAAGTTGCTTTAACCTCTCTTGAGCTTGTGTAGCCTTTGTTGCTTTATAACGAAACCTTCGAACAAAATCTTCAAGCTTATTTATTTCTTGCTGTTGAATTTCATAGCGCGCTATAAGGCTTTCCAGTTCTACTCGGCGAACATTTTCATACTTTGAATAATTTCCAACATATTTATGAATATCACCATTAAAAAGCTCATATACTTCATTAATTGTTACGTCTAAAAAGTAGCGATCATGGCTTACAATTAAAAAGCCGCCAGTAAATTTTAAAAGAAAATCTTCAAGCCATGTTCTTGCTTCAATGTCAAGATAGTTTGTTGGTTCATCTAAAAGTAAAATATCGGGACTTTGTAAAAGCACCTTTGCCAACGCAATGCGCATTTGCCAACCGCCAGAAAACTCTTCAACATTTCTTTCTAAGTCTGCTTTTTGGAAGCCCAATCCCGTAAGAATCTGTTCTGCAAGAACGTCGCGGCGATACCATCCAGTATTTTCCAGAATTTCGTGGATTTCATGATGACGCTCTAGTAACCTTGTTTGTTTATTTATATCAGTAGGGTCCTCTCCCATTTGGGATAGGGTTTCTCCTACGTGCTCCATTTCAGAATACAGTTCGTAGCCATGAAAAAATGCCTCATCTGCTTCTTTTTTTAACGTTTTCCCTGTATGAACAATTCCCGATTGAGGAAGGTAGGAGATAACACAATCCTTTTGAACAGCTCTCTCCCCTGAGTCATAGTCCATAAGGCCTGCCATCACCTTCATAAGAGTCGTTTTACCAGACCCGTTTGCACCACTCAATGCGGCACGAGAGCCTGCAGCAAGATTTATAGTGACATTTTTTAATATATCTCTGTCTCCAAAGGCAAGACAAACGCGTGAAAACTGAACAAAAGCCATAGTTATTGAATATTAAAGAACATAACTATTGGTGCATCACTTCGTTCTGTAACGACACCTTCATCTATCGAAGCATTATCAATTGATTCAAAGCGAATACCATTACTCTCAATTTTATATAATAGATTCAAGTCATCTGAACTTGTATTAAATCGTAGGGTAAGTACTCCATCAAATTCACCCAGCAAAGAGTCGTCTATAAAATAGTTAATAGAAACATTCCCTCGTCCTAGAGAACTTCCAACACTCGGAACACCTTCAATATTTGAAGATGCTAATCTATCATAATTTCTCCATGTAAACGAGTTTGACGAATCCCGTGAGAAACTCAATAAGCCATAGTTTGAACTACTAAATGTTTCAGACAAAGCAAGCACTTCGTTATATTGTACTCGTCGTCGTTCTGTTTCTTCACTTATAATTTGCGTAATGTAATCATCACCATTTATGACACTTTCGCCTTCTGAGCTTGCTTCTGATTCAAGAGTGACAAATCCATAGGCAACGCGTCTTCCTATTTCGTCTGTGTGTTCAACAACTACATGATCTTCTGTCCGAATTGTAATACTGAGCGGTGTTTCATCGTAACTATAAGAGTTGTTCCCTTTTCGTGTAATCCCCGCATAAGGATATGAATAGTTTCTGTTTTCATTTGAAGCACTAACTGTTCCAGACAAAATACCAGGATCAAATCCATAATCAAAGCGAATCCGTTGAAGGTTTACTTTCTCATCTGCAATCATTGAAACGTAGTACTCTGGGTACCACGTTTTTTGTGATATTATTTGCACAATTTCATCATTTTCACCATTTGCATCAACTACCTGTATTTGTAAACCTTCTCTTTCGTCATAGAGATTTAAATTGTAAGAAAAGCACCATCCTTGTGTTCCATCTGATGTTAAAACCCACATCCAGTCGCCTTCAAGAGGAGTTGACCCTCTCATAACGGGCTCCCCTTCTCCTTTATAAAGGATTTTCACAATTTCGCTTTCTCTTAATCTATATATTTGATCTGCAATATTCACCGCTTCATCACGGATTGCGAGACCATCAAGTTTTACTGATGCATATTGATATTTAAATTCTTGGAATTCTTCGGCTGTCTCGTTTGCCTTACGTTTAGATTCTGGCTCTGTTATTTGCCAAAGAGGAACTTCTATTTTTAAATCTGTTCCTGGAACACCTATTGCGTATATTTTTCCAATATTTGAGCGCAAATAAACAGGAACAACATCTCCGTCAGCTAAGCCATGTTCAGGAACAGACCAAAGAAGAACACCATAGCCTTCTATTCCTGAACAACCTGTAAAAAGGAAAACACATAAAAGAAGCGCAAGTACGCCGAAATGTAATTTTTTCATATCTAAAAGATAGCATAAAAAAGGAAAATCTTCAAGGGATTATCCCTTATGAACCTATGTACCAAGAACCTTCGCAGAGATAAAGGTGTGAATATTTGGAAGATCCCCACCTATTTCTCTTGATGCTACTATAACTTTGCGATACTCAGAAGGACTCATTTTCACATACCGCCGAAAAATTTTTGAAAAAGAGGAGCTGTCATGAAAACCACTGGAAAGAGCAATTTCGGTAATACTACTGGGAGAATACAAAAGTAAATCTTTTGCGTTTTCGAGCCTTACCTGCGTTAAGAACTCTTTTGGTGAAAGATTTGTTCTTTTTTTGCACAATTTATAAAGATGCGTTCTATCAACATTTAAACTCGCGCTAATATCTTCAACAGTTATTGTTTCTGTAAAATGTGCTCTTATATAATCAATAGCTGCTTGTGCCCTTGTTTTATTATCCTCGTAATCCGGATTCAAATTTTTTAAGCATGAAAATAAAAGATAAAACCAACCTGCTAATTCAGTGCTTGTATTTTCAGGATTTTTTAAACCACTTAAAGACTGTAAAAGATACGTAGCCATTTTTTCTTCATTTTCTGCTTTACAAATACAGTTCGTTTTATCAAGGCCATATTGCTTTAGTAAACGATCTGCTTCTTCTCCGTCAAAACCAAACCACACATACTCCCAGGGGTCGGAAGCATCTGCTTCGTAGTACGTTAGATCTTTTGGGCAAATTAAAAATGCTTGATTTTTTTCAAGGTGATAAATATCTTTACCGACTCTAAAGGTTCCTTTTCCGGAAATAATAAAATGCATAAGATAGTGAGTACGAACTGCAGGTCCAAAATAGTGCCGTGGGGAACATTTTTGATATCCACAATAGTAAAAATTGAGAGGAGAAATAGCCATAACAACCCCCAAAAAAATAGTGTACGCTTCTATATTTTGCCATAAAAATCAAAAATATGCAACATAATGACAAATAACCGGCAACAAAAATAATATTTTTGCGCATACAGACTGTATACAATGAGTTTTATAAAAAAATATAGGAGTAAAACACTATGACAAAGATAACATTTATGGGTGCAGGCAGCACTATTTTTGCAAGAAACGTATTAGGGGACTGTATGTGCACCCCTGCACTTCAAGACGCTGAACTTGCATTATATGATGTTGATGCGACAAGACTAAAAGAATCTGAAATAATACTATCTGCAATAAACAATAATGTAAACAACGGTAAAGCAAACATTACCACTTTTTTAGGAACTGAAAATAGAAAGGCTGCATTAAAAGGTGCGAACTTTGTTGTGAACGCAATTCAAGTTGGCGGTTATAAACCTTGCACTATAACAGACTTTGAAATACCAAAAAAATATGGATTACGTCAAACCATTGCAGATACATTAGGAATCGGTGGAATTATGCGCACACTTCGAACTATTCCCGTAATGGAAGACTTTGCCCATGACATGGAAGCAGTGTGTCCCGACGCATGGTTATTAAATTATACAAACCCAATGGCAATGCTTACTGGATACATTCAACGATATACCGGCGTAAAAATGGTTGGTTTATGCCACAGTGTTCAAGTGTGCTCAGAACATCTTTTAAAAGCACTCGGCATGGAAGACAAACTTGAAGGAAGGCGCGAACTCATTGCCGGCATTAATCACATGGCATGGCTATTAAATATCTACGATAAAGACGGCAATGATTTATATCCCGAAATAAAAAAACGTGCTTTAGAAAAAAACAAAAATGAAAAACATGATGACATGGTTCGCTATGAGTACATAAAACATTTCGGTCATTACTGCACAGAATCAAGTGAGCACAATGCAGAATACAATAACTTTTTTATTAAGTCAAAATACCCTGAACTTATTGAAAGATTCAATATTCCATTAGACGAATATATCAGTCGTTGTATTAAACAAATAGACGGATGGGAAAAGGAACGAGATGATATTCTAAAAGATGGAAAAATCACTCATGAAAGATCACATGAATATGCTTCATATATTATGGAAGCAATGGTTACAAATAATCCATATAAGATTGGTGGCAATGTGATGAACACAGGCCTTATTACAAATCTTCCAAAAGAAGCATGTGTTGAGGTTCCTTGTTTAGTAGATGGTAGTGGAATTACGCCATGTTACATTGGTGACTTACCAGTTCAATTAGCTGCAATGAATATGACAAATATTAATCCTCAATTATTGACAATTGAAGCTGCAAGAACAAAAAAAAGAGAACACATTTATCATGCTGCAATGCTTGATCCGCACACATCATCAGAACTTAGTATTGATGACATTCGTTCTATGTGTGATGAAATGATAGAAGCCCACGGCGATTACATGAAAATGTATAAATAGGTTCTAACACCCTTGGTTCAAGGGGAAAAAATAAAAATGTATGTAATATACATGGAGGAATTATGAAAAAATTTATTGGATTTTTGATGATTGTACTTTTGGCACTAAGTGCTGTGTCATGTGCAAAAGAAGAAGCTTCTGTAGCTTCAGGCCCTTTAACTGTGGCGATTTGGGACTCAAACCAAGAACCTGGCTTGCGTCAGATAATGAATGATTTTACAGAAGAAACTGGAGTTGAAGTTGTTATCCAAGTAACACCATGGGAACAATACTGGACAATGCTTGAAGCTGGTGCTACAGGTGGATCATTGCCAGATGTATTTTGGATGCACTCAAATGAATTTTCAAAATATGCTCAATATGATATGCTTTTAGACATCACAAGCAATATTAATGATAGCACACTAGTTGAAATGGATAAATTTCCACAAGATATTGTAAACCTTTATTCATGGGAAGGAAAACAACTCGCAGTACCTAAAGATATTGATACTATTGCTCTTTGGTACAATAAAACAATGTTTGATGAAGCAGGTATTTCTTACCCAGATGAAAGTTGGACATGGGATACTTTCTATGAAAATGCAGTTGCATTAACAAAGGATGACGGAAGTCAATATGGCTTTTCTCTAAAAACATCAAACGACCAAGCAGGGTGGAACAATGTTGTATACGCTATGGGCGGTGAAGTAATTAACGATGCAAAAACTGAATCAGGATTCGATAATCCTAATACCGTTAAAGCACTCGATTTTATGGCAAAGGTTGCTGCTGATGCAATGCCTCCTTATGATGTAGTAAGTGAAAACAACGAAGAAGCATTATTCTCTTCTGGGAATGTTGCAATGGTAACAATGGGTTCTTGGATGCTTGCATATCTTTGTAACAATGAATACGTACAAGAACATGGTGACATTGCAGTTCTTCCAATGGATGCGACAACAGGTAGAAGAGTATCAATTTACAATGGTTTAGGTTGGGCTGCTGCTGGAAACACTTCACGCCCAGAAGATGCATGGGCATTAATCGAATACATGGGTTCAAGGGATGCACAGCAAAAGCAATCTGACCTTGGTATTGTTATTTCTGCTTATGAAGGAACAACAAATAATTGGGTAAAGGCATACCCTGACTTTAATCTTCAAGCATACCTTGATATGATGGATGACATTGTTTTCCGACCATATTCAAACAATACTGTTGTATGGAACAACATGACATACGAAAAACTCATTGATGTTTGGACAGGAACACGCACTGCACAAGAAGTTGCACCTGAAATCCATGCTGAAATGAACGAAATTCTTTCGCAAGAATAATTACCCAAAAAGAAACCTGTTCAACAGAGCAGGTTTCTTTGTATGTTCTTAAAGGGGGAACAATGCAAAAGACAATTAATTATGCTACACGCCAAAAAAGAAGCGTGTTTTTATGGGGATGGGCATTTTTATTACCAACAGTTGTTGGCTTGATTATTTTAAATATTATTCCTATTTTTCAAACAATATGGCAGACTTTTTTTAGAACAGGGGCATTTGGGCGAGGAAATGTTTTTATCGGACTTGAAAACTATTCCAAAATGTTTGCAGATCCCGATGTTTGGCAAGCTTTGTTAAACACTTTTAAATATGCAATTATTGAAGTACCCTTATCAATTGCACTGGCATTGATTGTTGCGGTATTATTAAACAGACAAATACATGCGCGTTCAACATATCGAACAATTTATTTTTTACCAATGGTTGCCGCCCCTGCAGCAGTTGCCATGGTATGGAGGTGGCTTTATAATTCAGAATTTGGATTATTAAATCATGTATTAGAAAGTTTTGGTGCAAACTCTGTAACATGGCTTTCAAATCCCAATATTGCCTTTGCTTCTGTAGCCATGGTTGGCGTTTGGTCAGTGCTTGGGTACAATATGGTACTTTTTTTAGCAGGACTTCAAGAAATTCCACATGATTTTTACGAAGCCGCAGAGATTGATGGCGCAAGCAAGATAAGTCAATTTTTTAATATAACTATTCCGCTTCTCTCACCTACAATGTTCTTTGTAACAGTTACAAGAATTATCGCAGCTCTACAAGTCTTTGATTCAATTTATATTATGATGGACAGAACAAATCCCGCTCTTCCAAAAACACAATCACTTGTTTTCCTTTTTTATAAGTATTCTTTCCAAGAATCAAATAGAGGTTATGGCTCGACCGTTGTATTACTTTTGCTTGTAGTAATTTTGATAATTACTGTTATTCAATTGCAATTACAAAAACGCTGGGCAAAAGGCAACTAGGAGGAATACATGCAAAAAGAATATTTTAAGAAAACAATAGGTGTTCATATTGCACTCATTATTGGTGCTGTATTTATGGTTGTACCATTTTTGTGGATGATTGTAACATCATTTAAGTCAATTACAGAATCAACACAAATAGATCCATTTTTGATTTTTCCAACAGTATGGAAAATAGACGCATTTGTTTCTGTCATTCAACGGATGGATTTTGTGAGATTGTACTGGAATACACTTGTGTTGATTGTGCTTCGAATTTTATGCGCAGTTGTTACAGCTTCGCTGGCAGGATATGCACTTGGCCGATTAAACTTTTTAGGTAAAAGCTTAGCATTCGGAATAGTGCTGTTTCAAATGATGATGCCAACTCAAATATTTGTTATTCCACAATATTTGATGGTTACATCACTGGGATTAACCAATACCGCTTTTGCCCTTTTGTTTCCTGGTTTAGTAACAGCTTTTGGAACATTTTTGTTTAAGCAGGCTTTTTCCTCTTTGCCAAAAGATTTAGAAGAGGCAGCTCTACTGGATGGATGTAATATTGGTCAAACATTTTTACTTGTTATGGCACCCCTTATTAAATCATCTATGGTAGCTCTCGGAATTTTTACGGCTTTGTTTGCGTATAAAGAACTTTTATGGCCTTTGGTAGTAAACACTGACCAAGCAACAATTCCATTATCTGCTGCGTTGGCTAAACTTCAAGGACAGTTTGTTGCAAACTATCCAGAATTAATGGCAGCATCTTTCTTGGCTTGTTTACCTATGATTATTATTTACATAATATTCCAAAGACAGTTTATTGCAGGTATTTCTACCTCTGGTGGTAAATTGTAATAGTAAAATACTATTATGTAACAAAAAAAGTAAACTTTTCCGACATTCGGTGAGTTTACTTTTTTTTTTATTTATCGTACAATGCTTTTTATGGAATTTA
>CAYJPS010000057.1:0-14205 GCA_964372135.1 uncultured Treponemataceae bacterium
CCGAAAAAGTACACAAATTTGTTTTGTGACATTTTGTTCTCCATCTTTTTTATTATTAAGTCTCATATAAAGTATACACCATACTATTTAAATTAGCAAGGCTGATTTTTTGTTTTTATAAGAATAATAAAGAATAATAAAACGTGTTTTTTTTTACTTGACATCTCAAAAAAACTATTGTATACTGTTTATATGAACTTTTACACAGAACTGCTACTAGGCTGGTTTTCCTCATTTTGCCGTAATGGTTAAGGACTGTGTAACGTATTGAGCGTGAATAACGAGCCTGCTACCGAAACGGTGGCGGGCTTTTTTATTGTAAAAAAAATAATTAAGGATAAATAATGAATGCATCGGCACAGTTGGTGCCTCTTCATTCATTTAGGAGTTTGCGCATGCAAACTCAATATAGTATGCCGTTTTGTGTGCACAAAACGGCTTGAAAAAAGTTAAGTTCAAAAGCTGATGCTTTTTCTTAACTTTTTATAGGAGATTAATGAATGTGTTAGCACAAATAGTGCTCACCTCATTCATTTAGGAGTTTGCGTTGCAAACTCAATATAGTATGCCGTTTTGTGTGCACAAAACGGCTTGAAAAAAGTTAAGTTCAAAAGCTGATGCTTTTTCTTAACTTTTTATAGGAGAAATTATGCCAAAGTATGTACCTTTCGGACAAATTCCGATTACAAACCGCACGTGGCCTGACAAAACAATTACAAAGGCCCCGATATGGACATCAGTAGACTTACGAGATGGAAATCAATCTCTTGCCATTCCCATGGGAATAGAGCAAAAACTAAAGTTTTTTGATATTCTCGTTAAAACAGGATTTAAAGAAATTGAAATTGGATTCCCTAGTGCCTCAGATACAGAATTTAATTTTTTACGACGTTTAATAGAGGAAAATCATATTCCGCACGATGTTACTGTGCAAGTATTATGTCAAGCACGAGAGCATTTGGTAAAGCGTACATTTGAAGCATTAAAAGGTGCAAAAAAAGCAATTTTTCATATTTATAATTCTACTTCTCCTTCTCAAAGAAAGTACACATTTAATATGTCTAAAGAAGAAATAAAACAAATTGCTATAGATGGAGTGCGCTGTGTAAAAGACCATTTACACATGGTGGATGGCACAGAAATTATTTTGGAGTACTCTCCTGAAAGTTTTTCTAATACAGAAATTGATTATGCAGTTGAAATTTGTGAGGCGGTAAAAAATGAGTGGGGTGCTACTCCTGAAAAAAAGATTATCTTAAATCTTCCCACTACGGTAGAATGTTCAACACCGAATATACATGCGGATCAGGTGGAGTATTTCTGTCAACATATAAGCGATAGAGATTCTGTTATAGTTAGTTTGCACACCCACAACGATAGAGGAACCGGCGTTGCATCTACAGAGCTTGCTCTTATGGCAGGAGCTGACCGTGTTGAAGGTACTCTTTTTG
The DNA here is from genome assembly GCA_964372135.1 of uncultured Treponemataceae bacterium. Classification (GTDB taxonomy): domain Bacteria; phylum Spirochaetota; class Spirochaetia; order Treponematales; family Treponemataceae; genus CAYJFX01. The sequence continues at coordinate 1,452 of CAYJPS010000057.1, forward strand.
GAAACGGTGAGAGAACAGGAAACCTTGACATAATTACCGTTGCCTTAAATATGTATATTCAAGGAGTAGATCCAAAGCTCAATTTTTCAAACATAAATTATCTAGTTGAGCAATATAAAGAGCTTACTAAAATGGATGTGCATGCAAGGCATCCATATTGTGGTGAACTCGTATTTACTGCCTTTAGCGGTTCTCATCAAGATGCAATCAGAAAAGGAATGTCAGCAAGAACAAATGATCCAGACCAAGTGTGGGATGTTCCTTACTTACCAATCGACCCTAAAGATATTGGACGAGAATATGAAGAAATTATTCGTGTAAACAGTCAAAGTGGAAAGGGCGGTGCGGCTTGGATTTTAGAACAAAATTATAGTATCTTTGCACCAAAGGCAATGCAACAAGACCTTGGAAGAATTATTACATCTGAAGCCGATATGCTTCAAAGAGAGCTTTCTCCATCTGAAATATACGATGTGTTTGCAAGGACTTGGATAGAAAAAAAAGAACCGCTTAACATTGTAGACCTAGCACAAGCATTTGTTGATGGTAAGGGCGATAGTGATGAAATACTTTGTAGGGCATCGGTAAGTTGGAAAGGGGATGTTTTTGCTGTAAGTGAAAAGGGAAATGGGCCTTTGGATGCTTTTGTTCTTGCATTACAACACAGTCCTATACCAAAGTTTACAATCAGTGATTTTCATGAACATAGTATTGGTACAGGTTCAGGCACAGAAGCCATGGCGTATGTACAAATAACGTATGAAAATGGCATAAAGCGATGGGGTTGTGCAAAAAGTACAAACATTGGACGCGCTGGAATTAATGCAGTTGTAAGTGCTGTAAATCAAGAAATGTAAAAAAAAGCCGTTTACTTTTTATGTAAACGGCCTTTTTTTGATTAGCAAGTTAGAACGTAGTTGTATAACTAATTGTACCTGTAATCATTTTGTCAGGCGATGAAAATTCCAATACTTTTATTGGGAAGCTACACTCAATTACTCCATTACCAATTCCAACATCAAAGTACGGTGTAATCATTGTTGAAAACCTAGATAAGTCTGGTGTTGTATTTGTAAAAACATCTGCATATCCAGCAGAGATATATGCGCCAAAGTTAGACTTTGCGCGTCCAATATTTTTTGCAGCGTTAAAGTATATTAAGCCACCTACTGTGTGCTCAATATACGGTATTGTTTCAACAATATCTTCTGGTAGTATATAACCTGCAAAATGAAGGTCTACATTATCAATAATAAAGCGTGGCTCTAGATATGCGTATAAATCTTCTAGTGAAAAAATTTCGTTTCCTGGATCTGGGTTTATTTGTATTCTAGTTACCCCAGCTTGCAAAAATAAATTCATTGACCGATTATTTCCTATCAACATACTTAAACCTGTATGTAAGTCTGCACGCCTTACAATTAATATTACATCATTTCCATCTGCATCGGTATTGTCAAAGGGAAGGCTAGCACCAAGGGCAAAGTCAGCTATAATTGAGTTTCCTATGCCAACAAAGCGCAAATCAAAGTTCAGCTGCTTAAAGGTAAACTTTTCATTGTAGTATGCATAAAAAGCTGTTGCAAACGATGTACCAAAAACGGTGTTCATTTCTAACCCAAAGCCATCAATGGGGATAATGCTTGCTTGGTTGTAAGCAATTTGCTTTTCAAATAAAGGAGAATCATATGAATGTGCCCCAAAATATTTTTTTGCAAACTGATCTGTTCCAACACCATCATAGGTTCCCGCAAATGCTGTAATACGTGAATTGTAGTTTAATCCAGCAAGATTGTAAGAAAATGATAATTTATCTAAGTTAAACTCAGCTGGTATTTCTTGTAAAAATATATTTCCAAATATGTTTTCCGTATTAAATGAAAATTCAGTTTCTAACAAGATATTATATCCCAATTGCATTTGCGCACCATAGAATGCACGAGCATTTAATTCAACACCTTTGAAGTCTGCCTTAGGTATTGTATCAAGTGCCATACCTCCCTCTGAGTCGAAAAAAACTTGAGAATATATTGATGGTATAAGTAATGTAATAAGTCCAAATATTACTACCCACTTTTTTACATTTTTCTTTAGTGCTGGCATAGAGCCTCCTGTCATCGTTATTTTGTATACTTTTTGTTTTCATGTATTTCTATTTATAATGTATAGATACCATTTTTTGAATTATACACTAGAAAGTAGAATAATACAATATAGCTATTTCTACAATAAAATGCATATTATTCACTATTAGTTTCGGCATTTATTTGTTTTTTCAGCACTAGTGATTGAAAACAAAATAAAAAAAAGTTACTATTCACGGTCAGGAATAATTGAGACATATAAAAGCTAATAGACGGGATAAGGTCAGCAAAATCGCAGACAGGCTCGCTATGCGCCCAAGCGATTTTGTGCCTCTATCCCTTAATTGCTTTTATAAAATAGGAAAAATATACCGTGAATAGATTGTGAAGAGAGTCTGTAATTTATAATGGAAACTATTCACGTTCGATACTGTAATTTTGAAATCGACCGTGAATAGTAATAAAAAAAAAAGTTTTTTAAGGTTAATGTACTTGACTTATATTTAAAATAGAATACAATATAAGTATGAGCGATTATTTTGATGTAAACAATGAAGAGCTTTTAAAAGATTTTTTTAGTGAAGCTGAGCAACAAGTAGAGACACTTGAAAGTAATATTCTCGTTCTCGAAAATGACCCCTCAAACGCTGACGCAGTAGATGAAATATTTCGTGCTGCCCACACATTAAAAGGTGGTTCTGCTACTGTCGAAATGATGGAGCTGGCAGAATTTACTCATGCAGTTGAAGATGTTTTGGATGAACTGCGTTCTAATACAATTCAAATTTCTGAGGATATTATAGATGTTCTTTTGTCTTCAATTGATATAATAAAGGCTATGCTTGAAGAACGCTCAAACGGTAGTATATATGAAGATGATGTATCTCCCATAAAGGAAAAACTTCATGCATATATACCATCAAAAGCAAGTAAAGGACAAGCAAAAAAAGCTGCTCCTAAAATGCAAGCTGCTCCTGTTCAAGCGCCGCCCATGCCTGCAAGTACCCCAGCACCAAGTCCTGTTGCCGAAGGCTTAGCCCATCCATCTACGCACCTTACAGAATATGAAGTGCTTGAATTAAATGAATTATGCCAAGGTGGAAAAACGCTTTGGGGCGTTACCGTTCTTTTCGATGAATCCAATCCAATGAATACCGTTGGGGGAGTGCAAGTTTTTACGGCACTTAAAAAACTTGGAGATGTGTTAAGAACTATTCCCGATTTTGATGAACTATATGAGGATGTGTTTCATGAACAAGTGGTGTACTATGTAGCCTCTAGTTCTGACGCTGATTCTTTAGAAGATATAGCTTTTATAGACGATGTTGTTTCTGCAGTTGATGCCCAAAAGGTAAACGATAAACCTGCAAGCGCACCTGCGCCAAAACCTGTTGCTAGTGTTGCAACAGATAATTCCGCTCAAGTGCAATCAAGTTCTGACGCTCCAGCCGAACTTGCACCTCCTTCATCTCATCTTTCTGAAAGTGATTTAATTGAAATGCAGGATATGTGCGAACAAGGTGATACCTTATGGGGTGTTACCGTTGTTTTTGATGAGAATAATCCTATGAACTCTGTAGGTGCGATTCAATCCTATGTTGCGCTAAAAGGAAAAGGAACTGTATTAAAATCAATTCCAGACTTTGATGAATTATACGATGAAAATTTTTATCCTCAAGTAGTGTATTATATTTCTACTAAGGTTCAAGGTAGTGAACTTGAAGATGCTGCTTTTTTAGATGATGCAGTGTTAGCCGTCGATGCCCAAATAGTTTCTAAGTCTCAAAGTGTTTCTCAAACACCAACTAGTGCTCCTGCTCAAGTTACTCCTCAAGCAGTTGTAATTGAAGAAGAAGATGAAGAAGATAATGAAGAAGTAGTTCAAGAAGTAGTTCAAGAAGTTGCTACTACTTCTGCACCAAGGCAAAAACGACCACCTGCACCCCCAAGTTCATCAGCTAACAGTAGCGGAAGCATCCTCAGGGTTGACTCAAAACGTATAGATTATTTATTAAATCTTGTAAGTGAAACCGTAATTACAAAAGCAGCTTTTAATCAAACACTTACATTATCAAATAATTTACAAAATACTTTGCAAATCCTTAATACAGATTATAAAGATAAGTTGCGTAACTTAATTGATCAATTTCCAAAGTATGTGGAAAAGGCTCGTTCTGGACAAAGTATTAAAGATATGAAAGCTGAGTTAAATGCTGATTTTGGTGATATGGTTTCCCAGTTTGATGAGTTTGATACAAACTTTAAAGCGTTTGAAGGTAAGTTTAGATCATATACACAAAATCTAGGGCGTATTTCAGGCGAATTGCAAGAGGGAGTCATGAAGATTCGCATGGTTCCAATTAGCCAAATTTTTTCACGTTTCCCACGTGTTGTTCGTGACTTATCAAGAGACTTAAATAAAAAGATGAATCTGGTAATTGAAGGTGAAGACACAGAATTAGATAAATCTGTTGTTGAAGATCTTTTAGACCCAATTATGCACTGTGTAAGAAACTCTGTAGATCATGGTATCGAGCTTCCGCAAGACCGACTAGATGCTGGTAAAGACGAAGAGGGAACTGTTCTTCTAAAAGCTAGTAACGAAGGGAACATGATTGTCATTGAAATACAGGATGATGGTAAAGGTATCGACGTGGATAGCGTTCGTCAAAAAGCAATTGAAAGAGGGCTTATTCACTCATCAAAAATTATTAGCGATGAAGAGGCTTTCCAGTTTATTTTTGACCCAGGTTTTTCAACTGCAAAAGCAATTACAAATGTTTCAGGCAGAGGTGTTGGATTAGATGTAGTTCGAACACAAATTGAAAAATTAAAGGGTACTGTGGTAATTAGTTCAGAAAAGGGCATAGGATCGAAGTTTACCATAAAACTACCATTAACGTTAGCAATTATTCAAGGTTTACTAATTCGTGTTGGTAGCGAAGTATACTCAATACCTATTTCTTCAGTAATAGAAAGTCAACGCATAAATGTAAGCGATATTAAGCGTATTGATAACTATGAAGCGATGAGTGTTCGTGATGAAGTTGTATCAATATTGCGCTTAAACAGATTGTTTAATATAAAAACAAATGAGGACTCGCAGTATGCATATATAGTTATTGTTGGTACTGCCGATAAAAAAATAGGAATTATGGTTGATTCTTTGATTGGTGAAGAGGATGTAGTAATTAAACCTCTAACAGACCAATTTGTTGTTTCTCCTGGTATTGCTGGTGCATCAATTCTTGGTGATGGCTCAGTATCACTTATTATTGATGTAAGTCAACTTTTAGCATTAGGCATAAAACTTGAGTTAACTGCAAGAGAAGAAAAGAGTTCGTTGTAAACTAAGGGGCATTCTGTGGAACAAACATTACAAGACGCATATAAAAAACAGACAGCATTAAACATAGAGCTTGAAGAAAAGAAAGAGCAACATGCAAGCGTAGATTTTAAAATGGTTGCATTTTCTCTTGGCGGGAAAGATTATGCCATTGATATTCTTAAAGTTAAAGAAATAGCTAAAGCAGATAGATTTACGTATGTACCAAATACTTCACCCTTTGTGACGGGGGTATACAATCTGCGTGGGGAAATTATTCCAATTATTGATTTGCGTATATTTTTTAACTTAGAAAGTGAAACCTCAGACGGAGATGAAAAAAAAGAATCAGAATACGAAAATATGATCATCATAAATATTGGGGACCAAAAATATGGTACTATTGTAGATCGTATTGAAAAGGTTGCAGGCATACAAAGCGCTTCAATTCAACCTCCGCATCCATTGTTTGGTGATATAAACATAAAATATATTTATGGCATCGTTGAACACGAAAACAGAATGTATATTTTACTAGATGTAGGAAGAATTTTTGGCGTTGATTCTGTTCTTGGCGAAAATTTCGAGCAAAAAGAAATTCGAATGGTGTCAAACGTTAAAGAATCTGCACCCGTTAAATCTGAACCTCCTCGGGCTAGAATGGGTGATATTTTATCAACAATGCAACCTACGCAAAGTACACAACGTGCGCCTGTTCCTGCGCCTGAAATTACGCAAGTTGAAGCTCCAAAACCTTCTCCAGTAGTGGAGGCTGCGCCTGCAGTAGTAAGTACTCCAACGCAAGCTCCAGACCCTGGTTTTAAAACACCAGCATTAGATGAAATAGAGTATAAATTTGTAATTGAAACTCTTAAAAAATATCAAAAATTCCATGTATCATCTGTAAACGAATCGTGGGTTAAAAAACGATATGATGATTGGAAAAATCAACGAGGAGATGGCTCTCCGTTAAATGATGCCAATGATACTGCGGAATTCCTCAAGCCTTTTGAATCGAAGTATTCTTCAAATTTTTGGCCACAAGAATATGCAGATTCAATTTTTGCTTTGTTGCCTGATAATCCTGCAAAACATATTCATGTTTGGAATCCTGGCTGTGGCGCTGGATATGAAGCCTATTCACTTTCATGCCTTTTACATAAACGTTATCCCGAATCTAAAATTAAAGTATATGCACACGACACGGACTTAATTTTAATATCAAGTGCACCTATGTTGCGAATACCAGATGATGTACAAGAAAGTTGGTATAAGCCATATTTGTCAAGAACACTCTCTGGGGAAACAATTTTTAGTCCAGAGATTAGGGATTCTGTTTTATTTGAATATCATGATTGTACACACATGAATGTTGTACCACAAATAGATGTAATCTTTACGAGAGATTTCTTATCGTATGTAAGTAATGAAAAATTGGATGAAGTTGTGCTTGACTTCTATGAAAAGTTAAAGGAAACCGGTTTTGTAGTTATCGGTGACAATGAATTGTTGCTAGATAGTACAAAGTGGCTTGAAAAAATGTATGGTTCTGTGGTATCATACACTAAATTATAAAAGATCTTTTAGGAGGTTGTTTTGAGAGTAGAGTACATTAACCCTTTCGTTGAAACGGCGTACAGTATTTTAGCAGAAGTATTAGGTGGCGAGGTAAAGAGGGAATCATTATATTTGAAATCTACATCGCAACCAGTTATGGGCGTTGCGGCAATTGTAGGTCTTGCAGGTGATGTAGAAGGGCGAGTGTTGTTTGATATGACACTTGAAACAGCTTTGAAAATTGCTTCGCAAATGAATATGGAAGAATTGCCTGTTTTTGATGAGCTTGCAAAAGCAACTATTACTGAATTGTCGAATATGATTACAGCCCAAGCGGTAACAAAATTACATGATTTAGGTTTTAAATTTGACTTAACTCCACCAACAATTCTTACTGGTGAAAAGATGGAAATTTCTGATCATCAAGTTGAAGCTTTAATAGTTCCAATGGTAACCGAACAAGGTAGAGTTGAAGTAAATGTTGCAATTCGTGAAAAAGCATAAGAATTAGGAAGGAAGCATATGAAAACAAAACAAGATTTTCCAACTATTAATGATAGATCAATGGAAGGAATTAAAGACGATGGAAGTAAATTTAGAGTTCTTGTCGTTGATGATTCAATGTTTGTTGCAAAACAATTAGGTCAAATTTTATCTAGCGAAGGTTATGAAGTTGTTGCAACAGCAGGCGATGGGCAAGAAGGTGTTGAAAAATACAAAGATTTGTATCCAAATATTGACTTAGTAACCATGGACATTACTATGCCAAAAATGGATGGTCTTACTGCCTTAGAGCATATTATGGCTTTTGATACTGCTGCAAATGTTGTTATGATTAGTGCGCTTGGAAAAGAAGAATTGGTAAAAAAATCACTTCTTTTAGGAGCAAAAAATTATATCGTTAAACCTTTGGATAGAAAAAAAGTTTTAGAAAGAATCGTTTCTGTATTAAAATAGTTTTTTATCTTTATTTAAATGTTGCTACTTTAGTTTCAAATATCTCTTTTTTTATGTTTGAAATTTTGTAGCAACCTTTTTTTTGCTTAACCAACCATTCCAAATCTTGATTATTTTCACGTAATATTTGTTTAATTCTGTGCATGTACGTATATAGAGTTTTTTTATGTGCTTGGTTAGACTGACCCCATAAATACACAGCCATTTCTTCTAAAGAAATGGCCTCTTGCGTAGAACTTTTTAATAAAGAATACAATTTTTTTTCAGCGGGTCTAAATAAAATGTCATGTGTTCTTTGAAATACAAGCATTTCGTTTTTTACTGTATCTAAAAGCTTTAAGATTGTATTTAGTTTATCTAAGTCGTTGTCATGAGCATTACTAATGCAATAGGGGTTAAATGAATATATATGAAAGTAAAAAATAGGTACATTCTTGTTTACTATACCTAAGCTTTTTTTTAAAATTGTTGTGTTGTTGCTATTACACAAAAAGTTTTCATCTACTAATAAAAAATCTAAAACGCTGTTTCGAGAGACTTTTTCAAGTAGACATACATCAGAAATTATAAAACACTCACAACGTTCTTTTTGTAATACACTATGAATTATTTTAACTTCGTTTACCATTTTAGTTACAATTGCAATATTCATTACACCTCCTAAAAAAAGTCAAGGAAAAAATATCAATTTTTGAACTAGACTTTTTTGCGCCGTTTTTAGTTTCTTAAAAACGGCTATAATACTACGTTTGCAACGCAAACGTAAAAATGAATATTAAGACAGCATAGTGTCGCAATATTCATTACACCTCCTAAAAAAAGTCAAGGAAAAAATATCAATTTTTGAACTAGACTTTTTTGCGCCGTTTTTATTGTTTTATTTTTGTATACTCTTGCATAGAAAAGCATAATACCTATTGACCAATTTGTAACATTGTGGTATTTTTTTGTTACTGTATTATACAAAACGGGCAATTAGCTCAGATGGTTAGAGTATTACCTTGACATGGTAGGGGTCACTGGTTCGATTCCAGTATTGCCCACGTTTTTTACAGTCTTTTTTAATTTTCTTATCTATATATTTTTCGGTATTATTTTTACAAACTAAAGATTGCATTTCCCCATTTTTTTTTCAATTAAATTACATTATAGGTTATTTTTTTGTTGCTACATACTCGCAAATCCTTTATAATTATATAATAATAATTTAGGAGAGTATTACGTGGAGACAATTGAAAGAATTAATTCAGTAATTAATAGTTTTGTGTGGGGTCCATACATGCTAATATTACTGGTCGGGACGGGTATCTTTATTACCATTGCTACAGGTTTTTTTCAAGTGAGTAAAATCAAGTTGTGGTGTTCAAAAACTTTTGGTTCATTGCGTTCTAAACGCGTAGCTGGAAAAAACATTACACCTTTTCAAGCCGTTTCAGCAGCACTGGCTAGTACTGTAGGAACTGGTAATATTGCAGGTGTTGCAACTGCTATTGTTGCAGGGGGACCTGGTGCTGTTTTTTGGATGTGGGTATCAGCTTTTTTTGGAATGATGACAAAGTATTCAGAAGTATTACTTGCTGTATATTTTAGAGAAAAAGATGAAAATGGTATTCACTATGGTGGACCTATGTACTATATTGAAAAAGGAATGAAAGTAAAATGGTTAGCTATTGCGTTTGCATTCTTTGGTGCTTTTGCAAGTTTTGGTATTGGGAATATGACTCAATCTAATTCAATTGCAGGCGCACTTCAAAGCTTTTCAATACCACCTATTGCAACGGGGATTGTATTTGCAGTCCTTGCTGGATTGGTTATTATTGGTGGAATTAAAAGAATTGCTACGGTTACTGAAAAACTTGTTCCTTTTATGGCAGTTTTATACTTTATTGGTGCAATTGTTTTACTCATTCTTAATGCCTCTGCAATTCCAGAAGCATTTTCAGTTATATTTGAAAGTGCTTTTAACCTACGTTCAGTAGGTGGCGGTGTGATGGGTTATGGTATTGCGCAAGCAATGAGATTTGGGATTGCACGTGGTGTTTTTTCAAACGAAGCTGGTTTAGGTTCTGCACCTATAGCTCATGCTGCAAGTGAATCAAAAAATCCTGCTGAGCAAGGTTTATGGGGGATTTTCGAAGTTTTTGTTGATACAATTATTATTTGTACACTAACAGCGCTCATTGTTTTGACATCTGGCTTATATGCAACTGGTGATATAAGTGGTGCAGCCCTTACGGCCCAAGCTTTTGAATTGGGATTTGGAAGTGCTGGTAATGTATTTTTATCTGTTTCACTTATTTGTTTTGCTTTTTCAACAATCATTGGATGGTCATATTATGGTGAGCGGTGTTTAGCATATTTGAGTAAAAACAATAAAGTTGTAACTCAAGTGTACCGCATTTTGTTTATTGTTAGCATAGTAGTAGGTGCAACATTAGAGTTAACCCTTGTTTGGAATATTGCAGACACATTAAATGGGCTTATGGCAATTCCAAACCTTATAGCGCTCTTATTCTTAAGTGGAACCATAATTGCTGTTACAAAAAAATATTTAAAAGATCCAACTTCAGTTGAAATGAAAGATTAGTATCTTTTGAAGAGTATAAAAAAAGTGGTGAATTATTTCACCACTTTTTTTGTTCTATTTATTTACTCTTTCAACATATTCGTTGAATTCAGTATTTACCAATATTTTTTCATCTTGTTTGATGAATAAAGGTACTCGAACCGTTAGGCCCGTATCTGTAATAATTGGTTTTGTTGCTCCAGAAACAGTGTCACCTTTTATATAGTTTTCACTTTCTGCAACAGTAAAAATCATTTTTTGTGGAACTTTTACATCAATTGGGTTTTCTTCCCAAATTAATATTGGGTATTCATCTCCCTCTTTTAAGTAATAGCCTAGGTTTTCGTTTAAATCAGCAGGTACATTAATTGTTTCAAAACTTGTTGTGTCCATAAATACGTGATTTTCACCATCTGAGTACTGGTATTGAGCACTTACTGTTTCAACTGTTGCGTCTTCTACCATATCAGGTGTTTTAATTGTTTGTGTAAGAACTGAACCGTCCTTAAGGTTTTTCATTTTAACTCTGGCAAATGCTGAGCCCTTTCCAGGGTTTACAAATTCTCTTTCTGTTACAAGGTAAGGTGAGTTTTTAATAAGTAAAACTGTTCCCTTGGCGATATCTCCGCCTCTAATCATGATTATCCTCTTTGAAAATAGTTTAGTCCAGCCATTATAACGAATTTTTTAGATTGTTTCAAGATACCTCACAAAAAAACATACAGGGAAGTGTATCCACAGATTTCACAGATTTATAGGATTTCTAATGGAAAGTGCTACATAATTTTTTTATAAATATATAAACTTGAAGTTGACAAAATATAAATATTTTTATTTTTAGTATATTTGTGGTAAATGTAAGTGTCGTTCAAAATGTGATAAATATAAATCTGTGTAATCCTTTAATCTGTGGTTTAAAAATAACCAATCTTGGTGGCATAGCATCATAGTACTACGAAAGGGAGATGTACATACCTTGACATCGGAAACTATGTAGAGTAAACTTGTTGTATACGGAATTTTCTATGAAAAATACGCAAAAAATTGAAAATATCATACTCTGGCTTTCTTTTGGACTTGCTGTTTGTATTGCTGTCTCTGAAATTATCATGGCGTTACATACTCGTTCCCAAGCTATCCTTTTTGATGCAATGTATGATTCTTCAGAGCTTGTAGTAATTGGTCTTACATTATTTTTAACGCCCCTATTTTATAAACCTATCTCCGAAAAGCATCCGTTTGGATTTGGACAAGTTGAGTGTGTTTTTATTATAATTAAAGCCTTTATGATGCTTGCAGTTACTTTAGGTCTTTCTATTAACAGTATAGAAATTGTATTATCTGGTGGAAATGATATTAACGAAAGACAAGTATCTGTGTTTCAGCTAACGTTGGGTATTGTTGCATTTATTGTGTATCTTAGTTTAAGTAGGATTAATAAAAAGATTTCATCACCTACTGCGAGTGCGGAAATAATGGGTTGGAAACTAGATGTATTTTCCGGTTTTGGTATGGCGCTAGCGTTTTATGCTTCTTCTTTTTTTGTTGGCACACCACTTGAACCTATTTCTCCCTATTTTGATCAAATTGTTTCATTAATTATCGTTGTATTAATGGTTCCAACTTTTATAAAAATGATTGTTACATCAATAAAGGACGTGTTTTTGTTTGCACCAGAAACAGAAATTGTCGACTATGTAAAAAATAAGGCAGAAATAGTCCTAGAAGATTTTGATTTTAACTTAGAGTTTTGCGATATAACAAGAACAGGACGTAAGATTTGGATTTCAATATACTTTAGTGTAAAAGAAAAAGTGCTTATTGTAAAAGAGTTAAAAGAGGCTACAAAAAGAATGAACGAAGAACTTTCAAAAGAGTTTGAAGATTTTTATGTTGAACTTGTGGTAGAACCTGTTGAAAAATTTTATGAAAAGGTAGATGAAAATTGATTTCCGTGTTTTATTTCTGCCTTTCATTGACATAAATGCCCTTTTTTGCTATACTTTTGCAAGAATTTACAAATTATTTTTATAGGAGTTCCGATGTCAGGACATAGTAAATGGGCGACAATTAAACACGCAAAAGGTGCTGCCGATGCAAAAAGAGGGCAGTTGTTTACAAAATTTATTAAAGAAATTTCTATTGCTGCAAGAATGGGCGGTGGTGATCCTTCTGCAAATCCACGTTTAAGAACAGCAATTCTTAAAGCTCGTGGTGCTAACATGCCTAAAGACAACATTGAAAGAGCAATAAAAAAAGGTACCG
>CAYJPS010000058.1:0-14160 GCA_964372135.1 uncultured Treponemataceae bacterium
AGCTATAACTTGAATTTGTTGTTTTTAATATTTCATATATTAAAGATAAAAGAGGGTCTTCATGGTTATCATTTGTCCAAGAATCATAGTATACACAAAACTGTGGGTTAACCTCCACAGCTTTTATGCTATTAGGAATTTTACTTAATATTTCTTGCTTTTTTTCACAATTACTAAACTGATTTTGTGCTTGTAATACTTGCATTATCTGTTTTACAAAAAAGGTTTTTCCACTTCCCCATCCGCCTTCAAGGGCAATAGAATAGTGTCCTTCAATACTGTTTAAAACTGTAACAAAGTCGTGAATAGAACTGTTTCGTCCTATTGAATCATTTAAATAGGTATCTAAAATATTTTCCGGTGTTGGTTGTAATTCAAGCGATTGCATAAAAACTCCTAGCAAAATTATGAAAAAATAAATATATAATTGAAGTGCAGATAGAAAATCTTAATTATACACTACTACTCTAAGTATATTTTATTACCAGTTTGGGTGAAATGCAAGTTAAAAAAAGTTACTAAAAGTTATTTTCACCCTCCTCAAGTCACTCCCACGCCCTGCAAGCTTAAAAAGCGTTAAGGGGGTCTGGGGGATGAATCGCAACCTCCCCCAGGTCTTTTGCTTCTTTTCTTCAAGAAAAGAAGAAGAAGAAAAGTTTTGTGGCTTTACAAAGCCATAAGTTGCATTGTAATAAACTTAAAAAAATTTAATAAGAAAATTTGTGTCTATATAAGACGAAGTTTTAAGAAATAATCTTCAAAAAAAGAAAAATATCATTTTTAAGAACTACAATCCTTGACTTGTTTCTATACATAGTATATACTTTGTGTATGAACAAAAACTACTTTTATTATTACTATTTTTCTCAAGCGCATACAGGAGCACATCTGTAAATGAGAATAGTAGAATAATACTATTAATAGACAAAGGCTCCTAAAAAGGAGCCTTTTTTTTGTAGATTTGTTGTAACTGAATTGTTTGGTAAAAAGAAAAGATGTAAACCGCATTCTACTATATATGATTTTTTTAATAAGAAAAATTAAATCATTTTGCTGGTAAATGTGTCAAGCCTCGCTTTTGTATGTTTAAAAAGCGTTGCAAGGACTCGTTTAACTTCCTTGAAATGCTACTTAGAGCAGGGAGTGTAGCGAGCTATGGGGTGGGGTTAAGGGGAGGGGGAAACTGCGCGCCGCAATAGCTCGGCTCCCCCTCCCCTAAAAAAATATATTAAAAAAAGTTCTCGGCTCTTAGCCGAAGAAATTTATTTTATAAAAAATATTTTAGGAGAAATAAAATGATTGTTGTATTAAAACCGAATGTAGAAGAAAGTGAACTCCAAGAGTTCTTAACAATGCTTCACGGACGAGGCTTAGACACCCACCTTTCGCGAGGTGAAAACACTACCATTGTGGGGTTGGTAGGCGACACCGTCTCTATTAATGAAAAAAGCTTAGAAATTCACCACCTTGTAAGTAAGGTTATGCGTGTCCAAGAGCCGTATAAAAAAGCAAACAGAAAGTTTCATCCAGAAGATACCTTCATTAGCGTTGGAGACAAAACAAAAGCGACTGATTTTATAATAGGCTCAAACAGACTCGCAGTAATGGCAGGCCCTTGCTCTGTTGAAAGTGAAGAACAGCTCATGGAAATTGGGAAGGCGATAAAGGCAAGTGGAGCTCAGTTTTTACGTGGCGGAGTATTTAAGCCCCGTACTTCTCCATATGCATTTCAAGGAATGGGTGGCGATGGCATGCGCATTATGGAAGCAGTAAAAAAAGAAACAGGGCTTCCAATTGTTACTGAAATTATGGCAATAAAACAGCTAGAAGAATTTGACAATGTTGATATCATTCAAATTGGAGCAAGAAATATGCAAAATTTTGACCTCTTAAAAGAAGTAGGGACTTGTAAAAAGCCAATTCTATTAAAGCGGGGACTAAGCGCTACCATAAAAGAATTTTTAATGTCTGCAGAATATTTAATGGCCGCAGGAAACAATGATATTATCCTTTGTGAACGAGGGATTAGAACCTTTGACAATTACACTCGAAACTGCCTTGACGTTAGCGCCGTTCCATTCTTAAAAAAAGAAAGCCATTTGCCCGTTATCATTGACCCAAGTCACGCATGCGGTATGGCATGGATGGTAGAACCCTTGGCAAAAGCAGCCGTTGCTGTTGGCGCAGACGGACTAATGATTGAAGTTCACAATAACCCTGAATGCGCTCTAAGTGATGGAGAACAATCAGTTACACCGGCAGAATTCGATACATTAATGAAAAAAATTGTTGCCTATGCAGCATTAGAAGGAAAAATATTATGAGAACATTTGGATTTATAGGTCTCGGTCTCATGGGAGGCTCGTATGCAAAGTCAGTTAAACAATGTGCTCTTGCTGCAAGAGCCTTTATTGATGGAGGCATAAAAATATTTGCATGCGACAAAGATGAGGCAACACTCCAGTTAGCAAAAAGCGAAAAAATAATTGATGAAGGCTTTTCACCTATTAATGTCGATGCAATGCTATCACAGTGCGATGTTGTTTTTATCTGCTTGTACCCAAAGATAGCCCTAGAGTTTTTAATTGAACATCAGCAAAGCTTTAAATCAGGTGCAATTGTTACCGACATCGCAGGAACAAAAACGAATTTGGTTGAAGGTCTAAAAGACTTTAATAGAAATGATGTTGACTTTATCCCCGCACATCCCATGGCCGGAAGCGAAAAAGAAGGGTACATACATTCATCTGCAGATATTTTTAAAGGCAGAAATTATATCATTGTACCAACAAGTAACTCAAAGGCTGAAAACATTACATTCTTAAAAAATCTCGCCTACTCAATGGGCTTCAAGCAAGTTATAGAAACAACCGCAAAAAGTCATGACCACAAAATAGCCTTTACATCACAGCTTTGCCACCTTATTGCGTCGGCCCTCGTAGATTCAGCTGAAGATACCGGAATCACAGACTTTGGAGGTGGAAGTTATGAAGATTTAACACGCATAGCCATGATTAACTCATCTCTTTGGACAGAGTTATTTATAGAAAACAAGGACGAATTATTAGATCATATTGAAAAATTTGAGTTGTCATTAAAAACGTTAAAAAAACATGTAGAAAATTCTGATGCAAAAGAAATGAAAAGCATATTGCAAGTAGTACGAGAAAAAAGAATTGAAATGAGCACAAAAAAAGGAAATTAGTTTTTGTTTTTTTGCAGAAATTCTATGAATGCATCATAAGGCAAAGGTTTTGCATAATAGAAGCCCTGAATGTATTCACATGCACAACTTTCAAAAAAGACTGCGTGTTCTTTTTCTTCTACGCCTTCGACAATTATTCTTCTGCCGGTTAGTTTAATTGCATTTATTAGTAGTCTAAAAAACTCTTCAAAACGAGGAGCTGCAGTAGCAAAAGAAACCAGGCTTCTGTCTATCTTAATTATATCTACTGGAAGATTTAATATTGTACTAATATTTGAATAATCTACTCCAAAATCATCGACTTCAAATACAAAGCCTTTATCCTGCATCTCTTGCATGATGCCACGAATTAAGCCAGCATCATCTATTAATGTACGCTCAGTAATTTCTATTTTAATTTGTTTTGGTTCCACATCATATTTTTCCAGCAAGGCAGTAATTTTATCAACCATATCATGTTCTAAAAATTGCGCGTATGGAAAATTTATTGAAATTGAATTTAAACCTATGTCTTCTTTTAATGTATTTTTTATTCTATGTAAATCAGCGCACACTTTTTCAAGCACAATATAGGTGATATTAACAATGAGTCCTGTTTCCTCCGCAAGAGGAATGAACTCATCAGGATAAATCGGGACAACTTCATTACTTTTTAAACGTAAAAGTGCCTCTGCCCCTGAAAATGTATTATTTTTTGTTGAATGTATAGCTTGATAGTATATTTCAAACCCTTCATTTTCTATTGCCGTTTTCAAACATGCAAGCACTTGATTTCTGCGACTCATCTTATCACAAATTGTTATATCATGCATATAATTTGCTCTATATTTTCCATGTTTAAGCATAGAAATTGAATAATCGAGTGCAGAAATCAGGGAGCGGACACCTTGACCAAAGTCTGGGAAATCAACTCTAGCATATACAACTTTAACATCTACTTCTTGTTTTTTTTCATTCAATAAAAAAGAACTATTAAAACGATCTGCTACTTCCTCTGCAAGAAAATCTAAATTTGTGGGAGGCCGTTCAATGAATATGGCAAACTCATCTCCGCTGTATCTATAAACTGTATACGGTGCAAAACGTGCACGGAGATACTTTCCAACCTCTTCTAATAGCTCATCTCCTTGAAGTAATCCATAGCGTTCATTAATCCCCTTAATATTTCTTAAGCTATATACAATAAGAGAAAATCTGCATGCTTCCCTATTTTCGTTGTAGACCTTTTTCTTTGAAAACTGTTTTATACATTTTGATAATTTATATGTGAGCATATTCCTATTATGTAAACCCGTAAGTGCATCTCTTGACTTTGTTACATTTTGTACATATAAGTAAACAACTAAAACTCCAGCAACATTGGCTAAACCTGAAAGCAGTATTTCTGGAAAAAATAATTGCAAAAAAGAAATGCTGCCCATTATTATAACATTTGCGCAAAGAACAAATCCAATTCCTTTATGTGTTTCACTTCTGTTTTTTAGTGCAATAACAAAAATGGCACCAACATAAAAAAGAACGGTAGGATATGGAAGTTGATATAAAACTTGCCTTTCGTATCCATACTCGTGAGTAATTTTAAAAAGAAAAGAATACCAGTGGTTAAAGATGCATATAATAACATATACTGCGTAAGGAACAAGTAAAAGAATTGTAGATAATGAAATAACTTCTTTTGAATGTCTATTTCGCGTTAATGATTTTACGTATAACATTCCCATCACAAGAGCAAGTGGTAGCGACATATAATACAATACCAACACAAACTCAATTACACCTTCGGGAAAGCGCATTTTATACATTATCATATATGTTGAAATGAGCGTAAATGCAACAAGTAAAAATATCGCAAGCACAATTCCTTTAAAAAACCTATTGCGCATAGAATCATGCTCTTTTTCCCAATAGAGGTTAAGAAGGAGTATTATAATTATTATAAAAGATGCAAGCTCTGCTGCAAAATTGTACTGTATCAAACTGTCTCCATATCAGATAAAATTATCAATAAATTTTTTCCTTAAGCAACTCCTACTATTTATTATACATCAAAAAGTCAAGAAAATCATTAAATTTTAATGGTTTTGCGTAAAAAAATCCTTGTATATACTCACACCCACAACCTTCAAAAAAATCAACATGCTCTTTCTTTTCAACACCCTCAACCACTAAGATGCGCTTTTTTTCTTTTAAGGCTTTTATAAAGAGCTTAAAAAAATTTTTATTACTCTCTTCAGCTGTAGCTACTAACACTAAGCTTCTATCAATTTTAATAATTTCAATTGGTAACTTTAAAACCATGCTCATGTTTGAATAATCTACTCCAAAATCGTCTAATTCAAATTCAAATCCTTGCTTTTGCATTCCTAGTAGTATTTTTCTTATTGGGCCAGCTTCATCTACTAAAGCTCTTTCTGTAATCTCTATTTTTATATAGCGAGGAGGTATGTCATATTTTTGCAATATTTTTACTATCTTTTTAACCATATCTAGTTCCAAAAATTGTGTATAAGGAAAGTTGACCGAAACAGATTTTAGCCCGATCCCTTCTCCATGCGTGTTTAACATGAACCTCAGATTCTCACAAACCTTTTCAATTACAATATAGGTAATTGCAACAATTAAGCCTGTTTCTTCTGCTAAAGGAATAAACTCACTTGGATATATTGGATCGACTTCATTATGCTTCATTCGAATTAATGCTTCAGCACTAGTAAATTTTTTTTCTTTTGTAGAGTGAATTGCCTGATAATGCACTTCAAATCCATCATTCTTTATCGCTTCTTTTACTCGCTCTATAATCTTATTTCGTCTACTCATGCTAATAAAAACTGAAATATCATGCATATAATTTGACTTTGATATTCCTTTTTTTAGCGAAGCAATAGAATAATCAACCGCTGTCACCAAGGCTCTTGCATCCTCCCCAAAATCAGGAAAATCTACACGAGCATAAACAACGCTTAGCAAAATCTCTGAGTCATCTTCATCTGAATTAAAAGGATCCTCAAAACGTTTTACAACCTCTTCCAGGTGCTCATTCAAGGCATCATCTTTTTTATTTACTAATACAGCAAATTCATCTCCGTTGTATCTATACACCGAATAGGGAGAAAAAGAATTCTTAAAGTATCTTCCTACCGCTTCAAGCAACCCGTTACCATTTGCGAGTCCAAATCGTTCGTTAATGCTTTTCATATTTCGAAGACTAAAAACAATAAGTGAGAATTTCTGCTCTTCCAACCGCTCATTTTTTTGCTTCTTTGTTTTTTTCGTTAAATCATACGCCAACCTATCCCTATTATATAAACCTGTTAAAGAGTCAGTTGTTTTTGTAACATTTTGAACATATAAATAAATTACTAAAACACCTGTAATATTGGCTAGTCCAGAAAGAATTAAGTGTGAGAAAAAAAACTGAATAAGTGCAATGCTTGTTACAAGAACCATATTTACACAAAGAGCAAATTCAATACCACTGTTTGTTGATTTTCTATTTTTTATTGCTACAATAAATATTCCAGCAGTATAAAAAAAAGTAACGGGATACGGAACAAGGTATAGAGCTCCCCGAATATAACCAACTTGAGGAGAAATACTAAAATAGTTATTAAAAAAATAATTAAGAAGCACAGATACCGTATACAGAAAAAAAGGAAGTAATAGTATAATATAACGTTTTTTGAGGGCTAATGTCGATGTCTTGGTCTTTTGTAAAGACAAGGAATATAAAAAAGCTGCTACAGGACCACTAGGCAACAAAATATAATAAATTACTTTTAATAATTCTGTTAACCACAAAGGAAAGCGAGAAACATTATCTGCGGTGTAGGTAGAAACAAGTGTTATGAGTATAGATGAAAATGCAACATATACAATGGCTTTAAAAAGCCTATTTCTCCTTGAATCTAGTTCCCTATCCCAGAACAAATTCAAAAAGATTATAGAGATAACTATAAAAGATGCAACTTCTATTCTTAAATCATATTGCATCAACTCTCTTCTCCTTTTTTTAAAGTTCTTATGATACCATAGTATCTCTATAGAGCTTTAAAAATTATACCCAATTTTTCTTATATAACACCCGGGCGCCTACAATGGTTACAAGAACACTTATCGGAATTAGACCTCCAGATATACCACTCGCAACAGTGGGAGGAAGGGTTAAAAATAATACAAGAATAAAAGCTATAGGTAGTACTGAAATTTTTGGATTCTGAGAAATAAACATATACCCTAATGCCCCAAATAACGCTGGTACTACATTTGTAAAAGCAGGTGTCAACGTTGGTGAAGATAAAATAGGTGTTAAAGGTGCTAACGCCAGTACACCTACAATCAATATACATGTTGTTACAAGGGTTGAAGAAGCAACCGATAAGGCAGACAAAATATCTGCTTGTTCGCTGCCTTGTTCATAACCACTCATTTCCAATGCATTCATAACACAAGGTATTTTTAGATTTGTAAGATTTCCTGTTACAAATGCTAAATAGGAGGCTCGGGGGCCTAAAATAGGCACATACGTAAGGGTTTCTATAATCCCAATTGGAATATAGATTATCCCTACCTGTAGGATTCCTGCTAAAACATAATTTGCGTTTGGCATTACTCCTAAATAAGCACAAATCACAACAGGAACAGAACAAATAACCATTAAAGAAAGAATTGTCCATACTCGACCTATTATATGTATATTTGTATTTGTACTCATTGTGCACCCCCAAATCCAAGAACACTAGAAATAATAGTTGCAAAAATCATTCCAACTATCATACTTATAGGAAGAGAAAAGCCTTCTAGTGTCTTTATCTGGTACCTCTTAACAAGAAAATCACAGCAGTACATAGCGAACGCAGAAGCAGCCATGACTGCAAGGGAAAGCCAACCCTCTGTATAGTCTAAACGCCAATCAATAATAGGGGTACCCAAAAAAGTACATATCATTCCCATAAACATAGAGGCTACAACCAGCCGCCCCCATTTATTATCTTTTTGTTGCATATTTTGAATACCACTGGTGTATTTTTTTAAAAAGAAAATATTAAACAACGGCCCTGAAAGAATACAAACAGTCATTACTACCGCAATAGAAACAAAAACTTCTGGTGATAAATAATCTAACAATAAAGCGGAAATATTTGCTGCACTTGCTGCTGCATCTGCTGCAATGAGCTCATACTGAACAGCTCCAACAACAGATAATCGAATCCAGGAAAGAGGAACCCCTAATCCTCCTGACATTGTAACAAGACCTAGCAAAATTGCTATTGAAGGAACAATGGTAAAAATACAACTAGAACGAATCACTGCAAGAATTGTTTTTTTGTCAATTCCCGCTACAATAGCTGCTCGGTACGATTGAACCATAAAAAAAACTGAGACTACAGTAATAAACAAGGCAACAAAGGCACCCAGAAAATACATAAAAGGTGAATTTGCAATGTTCGCCATACCATAAGCATTCATGCACAACTCCTATTTTCTATACACTTAAAATAAATTTAAATAAATTGTTCTTTTAGTATACCACAAAACCCAATTCAATGGTATACTAAAAGAAGAAAAGTTTATAAACAAAATAAAATTTATTGGAGGTTTACATGAAACATTCTATCGCAACAGACAAAGCGCCAGGAGCAATTGGCCCCTACTCACAAGGTGTGCAAACATCATCTCTCGTTTTCACTTCAGGCCAACTTCCTATTGACCCTGCAACAGGAGCGTTTGCAGGGGATTCTATTCAGGAACAAACAAAACAATCATTGCAAAATGTTCAAGCAGTCCTTGAAGCAGCAGGAAGCTCTCTTGACAACGTGATTAAAACAACTGTTTTTTTGAGTGACATGAATAACTTTGGTGGCATGAATGAAGTGTATGCTGGATTTTTCACTGAAGGAAAATTCCCAGCTCGCTCATGCGTTGAAGTTGCTCGTCTACCAAAAGATGCTTTAGTTGAAATAGAAGTTATTGCAACTAAATAGAGTCAAATTTGGCACAAAATTTAAACCCTTCCACTTGGACTCGCCATATATTCTTATCGGGGAAAAGTGGATTAGGGAAAACAACACTTATCAAAAATGTCCTTGCACATTGTAATTCCGATTTTATAGTGAGCGGATTTCAAACTCACTTTATTAAAAAAAATCATAATGAAAAAACATTATATATATCTCCAGCCAAAAGCTTTTTTAACAGTAAAAAACCTGTAATGGAATATTTGAATGGGAGAATGACCGTACATTCCAAAACATTTGAAACATTTGGTGTGTCATTATTAAAGAACACAAAAAAATCATCACTTATTATAATGGATGAACTTGGACGCTTTGAAAACGACTGTGAGCTTTTTAAAAGTTCCGTATTCGAATGCTTAGAGCGCAAAACTCCAATCTTAGGGGTATTACAAATACAAGAACAAGAGTCATGGCTAGACAGCATAAAAGCCCACCCAAATGTTACTGTCTTGAATATTACTGAAGAAAACAGAAATGAAATTGAAAAAGAAATAAGGCATACCTTATTCAATAGATTCGAAGAATAGATAAAAAAACTGTAGGGCTTTATTACAATAAAGACCTACAGCCTATACAACGCGGGTGTGCCCGTATTACATAAAGAATCTTGCAACAAATATTACAAACAATATCCAAGATACAATTGTAATGTTTTTTGCTTTTCCGGTTACAACCTTCAATAATACGTATGAAATAAGGCCCCATACTATACCTTCTGCGATTGAATATGCAAATGGCATAACTATGATACACATAAAGGCAGGAATACCTTCTGTTGGGTCGGCAAAGTCAATCTTTGTAACTACAGCCATCATAAAGAACCCAACCATAATAAGGGCTGGAGCTGTTGCTGCACCTGGTACAAGCAAGAACAATGGACTTAAGAAAAGTGATAAGAAGAAAAGAATTGCAGTTGCAACAGAAGCAAGCCCTGTGCGTCCACCTGCTGTAACACCAGCAGTACTTTCTACATAACTTGTTACAGTTGATGTACCGAGAGCAGCACCTACAGTTGTACCAATAGCATCTGCTAGAAGTGCTTGTTTTACTTTCGGGATTTTTCCATTATTATCAACAAGACCTGCTCGAGTTGTTACACCAACAAGCGTTCCAACTGTATCAAAGATATCAACAAAGAAGAATGTAAAGAAGATTGTAAAGAACTTTAGAGTTGCAATTCCTCCCCATTCAAAAGCCATAAAAATTGGTGCTGATGGTGCAGAAAAAGGAGAGAACCCTTCAGGTACGCTAGTAACTCCAAAAGGAATACCTACAACAGTAGTTATAAGAATACCAAGCAAAATTGCTCCAGGAATTCTTAATACATATAAAATAGCAGTGATAATAAGCCCAATTACAGCTACAAGAGGAGCACCTGAAAGTCCTGCAAACGCAACAGTTGTTCCAGCATCTGTAACTACAAGACCTGCATTTGCAAGCCCAATTAGGGTTATAAACAAACCAATACCAACCGCAACAGCTTTTTTTAAGCTTTCAGGGATAGCATCAATAATTGCTTCACGCACATTTAAGAATGAAAGAAGAATAAATACTAGACCTTCTAAGAATACTGCTGTAAGAGCTAATTGATAGGATTCGCCCATTCCTAAAACAACAGTAAAGGTAAAGAACGCATTTAATCCCATACCAGGTGCCAATGCAACAGGTAAATTAGCAGCAAATGCCATTATTAAAGTTGCAATTCCAGCAGATAAAGCCGTTGCTGTAAATACACCCCCTGCTGGCATGCCGGTTGCTGATAGCATACCTGGATTTACCGCTAAGATGTAGGCCATTGCAAGAAACGTTGTTGCACCTGCTAACAACTCTTGTTTAGTTGTTGTGCCACGCTCTTGAAGTTTAAAGAGTTTTTCCATACTTCCTCCAAATAAATTGTTATACTATAATTTTATCACAGCATTTGTGAGGACGCAAGTATTATTTTTACAATATTTTATGATTATTACTAAAAGAAGAAGTTAATATGCTGAAAATCCAGTAAGAAGCTCTTCGAATTTTGTAGTTTCTCTGTAATTAATCAAAACAGTAGCAAACCGATCTCCTTTTCTGCTTAAAAGCACTGTTTGATATACGGTTATGCCTTCAATATCTATCACAGAAGTTAAGTCTAAATAGTAAGTATTTCCAAGGAGCCTTGTAGTATGTTCATTAAAAGAAACATTTTTTCCATGCGTAATAGATAACTCCATAGTTAATATTTCTGCATATTGTTCTACCGTCAAATCATCGGCAAAAATTTTCTCGCTTAACACCTCAAGGGTTGTTGTACCATCACCTGTCTTTGCCATAACTTCATAAGCTATTTGCATTTTAGTATAATCTTCTAATTCCGCATTTGGACCATCAAAATTCATCGATAAGGTCGCATTAATTTCTTTTAAGGTTGACTCAGAAGTTACTATAATACCTTGAGTCGGTTTGTATCTAAAGCCAAACCACTCACTTGCAAATTCAACTCCAGTCCAACTACCTTGTGTATACGGGACATCTTGCTCAATGAGCAAAAATGTTTCCTCTAACGTTAATTCCTTAGGAGGCTCTTCGACTGTTTCACATGAGACTAACATAATAAAAAGGCAACACAAAAATGTAAAATAATTAATATTTTTCATGTATTACTCTCCTTTAGTAACAAACAGTACTTCATTTATAGATTATCAATCAAGTTCCTCAATTTGTCAAGTTTTTTACAAGACAACAACACCAAAAACTGCTCCCGCTACAATATACGCAATAATTGGAATCTTTGTTTTAAGAAGTAACACAAGCATAACTAAAAAGGCAATAATTCTCGGAATATTTAAAATTTCTTGCCATGAAAAATCACCCGACATAGGCAAAACTATAACAGAAATTAAAAGTACATTACAGGCAGCAACCCATACAAGTCCCGTAGCAGTGGGCCTCAAAACAGTAAAAAGTGTTTGTACACTCGACTTTTTTTGAATGGCGCCAAAATATCTGGCTATAAGCATAATAATAATAATCGAAGGAGCTACTGTTCCAGCTGTTGTAAGGATTCCACCCCAAAGCCCATGCATCTCATAACCCAGATAGGTTGCCATGTTTATTCCAATCGGGCCTGGAGTTGATTCAGAAACGGCAAGCATATTGTAAAAGAGCTCTGCATCAATTATTCCGCTAGTAACAAGCTCTTGATACATCAAAGTTATTGCAACTTGCCCCCCACCTATAGTAAAAAGGCCTATATAAAAAAACAAGCTAAAAAGTTCAAACAAGCTCATTATTCATCCCCCTTTTCTTTCTTCTTGCGGTTAAAAAACAAGGAATAAAAATGCATAGATAAACCTATCACAAAGGCTCCCAATATTATCCAAATTGTTTGTACATTAAAAACAAACACTAGACAAAAAGCAACAAGGGCAAAAATACATTGAAAAGTTTTTTTTATAGCACTCTTTGCAAAGGTAAAAGATACTTTTACTAAAATAGCGGCTACGGCAATATTCACACCGACCAATGCCTTTTGCACTGTTTCATTATCAGCAAAGTTAGACAAAAAGGCAGCAATAATAGTTATTATAATAATGGACGGAGTAACCATGCCAAGAGTTCCAAAGATGCCACCAATCAGCTTGTGGCGTTTATAGCCTACAAACGTTGCTACATTCACAGCAATTATACCCGGCGTCATCTGCCCAATAGCAAAATAATCTAAAAGTTCTTCCCTGTTTGTCCACTTGCGCTTTATGGAAAGTTCTTCTTCTAAAAGAGGAAGCATGGCATAACCGCCACCAAATGTTACAGAGCCAATCTTAAAAAAAACCCAGAATACGCCTAGAAGGCCTTTTATAAAATACTTAAAATCATCAGTTCGAGAATTGTTCATAAACCTAGTATAGCAGTTTTTTTCTTTTTATAAAAGAAGGTAAAAAAAGGGATACCAATTACAGAAATTGATCTCCCCTTTTATATCTTATTTTCGCTTATATTTTCTTTATTTTTTTACCTGTAATGCACGCATTGAATTAAGAACTGCCAAAAGGGCAACTCCAGTATCGGCAAAAATCGCCATCCACATATTTGCAAGGCCCATTGCACCTAAAATCATTACAATGCCTTTTATCCCTAGGGCAAGTACTATGTTTTGCATTACAATGCTCAAAGTTCTTCTTGCAATGCCTACAGCAAGGGTAAGCTTTGCAGGATTGTCATCCATAAGAACAATATCGCTCGCTTCAATTGCAGCATCGCTTCCAAGAGCACCCATTGCAATACCAATATCTGCTAAGGCAAGAACAGGGGCATCATTTATTCCGTCCCCTACAAACGAAAGTGTTCCACGCTTTTTGCCTTGTTTTTTTAATTCTTCAAGCATGGATTCAACATGAAAGACCTTATCTTGCGGCAAAAGTTCCGCATACACATGATCTATGCCAAGCTCCTTTCCAATGTGCTCTCCTGTTGCTTTTGAGTCACCTGTAAGCATTGAAATATCCTTGACTCCAAGCTTTTTTAATCCCTTAATAGCATCTTTAGATTCTGGCTTAGCTTCATCTGCAATAACAATATGCCCTGCATATTCACCATTTATACCAACATGAATTACACTACCAAAGTCACTACATTCTTTCCATGCAATGCCCTCTTCTTTCATAAAGCGAGCACTACCAATAACAAGTGTTTTTCCGTCAACAACTGCCTTTATCCCGTTGCCCGCTTTTTCTTCAACATCTTTTACACGGTTTTCAAATTTTATATCTAATACATTATTTTGGGTTTTTTCATAATACTCATTTTTAATAGAAAGACTTATTGGATGATTTGAAAACCTTTCTGCCAAAGCGGTAAGCTCTAAAAGTTCTGCTTGTTTTGATTCATCGCAATTATCACAACCCTCTGGAACAACATGTACTCCAACAACAGTAAAAATACCACGTGTAAGCGTTCCCGTTTTAT
>CAYJPS010000059.1:0-14147 GCA_964372135.1 uncultured Treponemataceae bacterium
TAGTACCAACGTTCATGTGTGGTTTTGTTCTCTCGAACTTTTCCTTTGCCATTTGATCCTCCTAGCCACATTCAGGCTGAAAGTAAAATTATTTACTGCTCTGCACACAAAGCAAAGCAGGGGGTAAATGCAAGATTTGAGTAAGAGATGATACTTAGAAGGTCAAAACGTTATTTGTTTTTTAAGATGACTATCTTTTTCAGTCATCCTTGACCGGATCCACCTATCATCATCAAACCTACATTTGATGACCGGTTTGGCATCCTAGAGCCATGATTCATAACTGGCGTTATGATCAAACCAAGAACCCTTTTGATGCCAAATTTTTTAGATGCTACCAACGGTAAACATCAATTCACATCAAGGGTCGTGCTAACCTGAGTAGACACATCAGCCTAAACTTTACGGTTACACTGATTTTTACTAATGTTACCATCAATAAAATCACTTGCTTCTCAAAGAACCCTTTGCAAATACCATTACAAAGTATTGCTATTTGCATTCCATTACCTCACTATTTTTAGAGCGAGATGTGGAAGTAATTTATACCATAAATATTATTTTTATGCAAGCGCTTTTAAAGGAATTTACAGAAATTATCTCCTTTTTCTAAAAATATCTATTTTCGATAAAAAAGCCAAGGAATGTAGGATTTCCTTGGCCACGTAAGCTCACTACACTGTAAGCATTAAAATTCAATAGCTATTTTCATCACTTTATCGCGCTCATCACTTGCGCATATAAAGGCTTCTTGCGTCTTTTCAAATGGAAACGTTTTTGTAATCATATCCTTTACACTAATAACGCCACTAGAAACCGCCTTTATAGCCGTTGGATACATATTAACATAACGGAAAACACTGATTACATCAGCCTCTTTGTCATTTGCAGCCATAAACCTAAACGGTGTGTCTCCGTGAATATTTCCAACCATTACAATCTTTCCACCAGGTCGAACTAAATCAACAGTCATCGAAGCTGTTTTTGAGTTTCCTGCAGCCTCCACAACAATATTTGCCCCCAAACCATCTGTTATTGATAGAACTTTTTCAATGACATTTTCTTTACTTGCATTTATTAAAACGGTTGCTCCCATCTTTTTTGCAAATTCTAAGCGCAAATCATAGAGATCTACAACGATTATGTCTTGAACACCCATTGCTTTTAACGAAGCAATAGCCATAAGCCCGATGCAACCCGTGCCAAGCACAACAGCTTTCATCCCAAGGCTGGCGCCACTTCTTTTTATAGCATGCATACCTACACAAAGCGGCTCCATAAGGGCTCCTTCGACCGTATCCATATTATCAGGCAAAGGGAAAACCATTTTTGCTGGGTGTGATACATAGCGAGAAAGCGCCCATCTTGTAAAAGGAGGAGCTGCCATAAAGTCCATTTTGCGACATAAATTATAATGCCCCTCTAAACAATAACTACATACGCCACAACCAGCGCCGGGTTCTATTGCCACTTTATCTCCAACTTTTAAATGAGTTACATTTTTTCCAACTTCTTCTATTATACCGCCACATTCATGACCAAGAACTATTGGAAGCTTAGGATTTTGTATCATACCACCAAATGTAGGGTCTTCAAAAAAGTGAGCATCAGAACCACAAATAGTTACGTGTGATATTTTTACTAGCACATCATCCGCTCCAACAACTGGCATTTCTGAGTCTCGGATATTAATTGTTCTAATATCGTCTAAATATGCTGTTTGATTTTTCATAGTTCACCTCTTTTATTTCTCGCAATACCAACGAGGGCCACCCGCACTTACTAATATTATATTACTATTCGCAGTAAAATCACCTGTACGAATCGCAAATTTTACCGTTTTTGTTAAATTATCACGAAATTCAGGATGCATTACAACACTTCTATTAACATCATCAGAAAAGAGCTCTTGAAACTCTTTTTCTCGTGAAGGACTTACATTTTTTGTTGCTTCACTAAGTATAATACCTTCTACGCTAAAATTCTCCAAAACTACTTTTAATACTTCTATTGATGTAGGTACATTCTTGCTCAAGGAAATATCAATAACTTTGGTTCCATTAGGTATAGCTAAGCCTGCATCAGCAATCAACAAGGTATCTGTATGGCCCAACTTAGCCATTTCTGCTGCAATTTCTCTATTTAAGATTCCAGTTTCTGTCATAATAATTTCCTTATCCTCTAGTATAACATGACATCAATAGATCATACATCTCTTCAATAGTCGCAACTTTTGGATTATTAGAATAATCGCCTAACACTTGACCACAATCTGCAATCTCTCTAATATCTTCTTTTGTTACATTTAGTGATTCAAAACTAATCCACAATCCTATTTCTCTTAAGAAACCATCAATTGCTTCACAGCTTTTTTCTGCAGCTTCATTATCACTAATATTTTTTAACGAAGGGTTGAAAATACGCCCAACATTTGCAAACTTTGTTACTGAGGAAGAATAGGTATAGCGCGTAAACGCAGGGTAAAAAACTGCCAATGCTTGCCCGTGTGTTACATGTGGGCAATGACCACCAATTTGCATTCCAAGCCCATGAGGAAGTGTTACCCCGGCGGAGGCGTTTGTTAATCCACCAAGTGTATCAGCCCACGCCATTTCACTTCTTGCTTCAATATCGGATGGATTTTTTAGAACCTTCGGCAAATTTTCAGCTATTCTTGTAATTGCATCTAATGCCATTGCCTCAACTAAGGGATTCGTATTATTTGCAATATACGCTTCAAAGTTATGGCAAAATGCATCAAATCCTGTTTGAGCACTAATGTGTTCAGGCAATGTTAGTGTTAACTCTGGGTCTACAATTGCAACCTTTGGAAAGATATTTCTATGCCAAATAGCGCTTTTATCCTTATCGCTCACTTTTGTAATTACAGAACACGGTGTTGTTTGACTTCCCGTCCCAGCTGTAGTGCTCACTGCAATTATCGGTAAAGTTTTTTCACTCGGTCCTGATGTGTGACAATTGTAATCCCAAGCTGTACCAGGATGAGTTGCTTCAACAGCAATTGCTTTAGCAACATCCATGGAAGAACCACCACCAAGCCCAATTATTACATCAACCGAATTTTCTTTTGCAACTGCAGTACCTGCAGTAACAACGCTGGTTGTTGGATTGGGTATTACACCATCAAAGTGAAAACACTCCAAGCCTGCTGCTTTTAAATAATCTTTTACATTTTTATATAAAGTCGCAACAGCAGGAAATTCCGGCACTGTCACTAATAATACTCTTTTTCCATATTTGGCTGTTAATTCACCAATTTGATTAACACATCCTACACCAAAAACTATTTCAGTCGGTGCAAAATAACTAAAATTTTTCATTTTTCATCTCCTCTATTATCTATATTCCATTAATGTTTCCCACATTGCAATAATATTATCTGTGGGTACAAATGGTTGTATATTATGTATAGGCGCAGCTACCCACCCACCATCATAACCTAAATCGTCAATACGTCGTTTTGTTTCTTCTCGTACTTGAGTTGGAGTACCAAAAGGTAAAATATCTTGAGAGTCGCATAGCGCCCCCCAAAAGCATATATCCTTGCCAAATTCCTTTTTTAGCGCTTTTGTATCCATCCCAACGCAGTTCACTTGAACAGGATTAAGAACATCTACACCTGCTTCAATCAGCAAAGGTATCGCCTCTTTACATGCCCCATCAGTATGAAAGAAAATATGTACATTTGTCTTTGCCTTGCTTTTTATGAAATCTATCAACTTTTTGTGCCAAGGCCATATTAATTTTTTATAACAATCTAAGGATACTAGCAAACTACTTTGTGTACCCAAATCGTCAGCCAAAGAACAAACCATTGCTTTTTCTCCAGCACACTCAAGGGCTTTATCCCAATAATCTATTTTTATTTGAACAAACTTCTCCATGATGGCCTGTGTAAGAGCTTCATTAGTTAACATGTCACAGAAAAATTTTTCATAACCAGTCATCCACATTGCATTTTCCCACATGCCTGCACTCATACGTCCTAACATAAATGCTTTTTTTTCTACATCTACAATATGCTCTATTTTTTCTTTCATTCCCGTAAAGCGCTCTAATACGCCTCCGTTTGGCCACGCAAAGTTATTTATATCTTCAATTTCTTCTGCTTCTGCCAAAGGATGTTCAAAAAGATCATAGTAGTGCCCTGCTTCAGGCATCCTCCACGTAATCCCGAACTCATCACGCAGGAATTTTGCTCTTCCCTCTTCCCACACATCCTTATATAAATTACCTTCTTTTAACGGAAGAGGATCCACCCCTTTTACATCTATATTCATAATTTCAATTAGATCATCTGATAGTGTAGATGTTTGATTAATTGTATCCGTAGCTATTATACCTTCATTACTAAGACCAAAGTAGCTTCGTAATTCTTTCAATGTGTTCACATTAATTGTAGTAACACCACTAGATCCCAAATCGAAAGGAATCTTATCTGGTTGCTTGTGATTTAATGCCATTTTAACTCGTTCATTTGAGGTCATTTTATTTCTCCTTCCATCGTCCGTGCCATTCACTATCATATACTTTTTCCATTAATAACCACTTAGCTTCCTTTGCTTCATCTAATGGCTTTTGAAATTTTCTCATTATATCATCCCATTGACAAACACGCTCACAATCAGCGTAAGTTTTTAAGCTAGTGTAACAATCAAAATTATCATCACCAGTAATAATTGTCACAAGTCTATTTTGAATTAAATATGTTTCCATTGAAAGGACTCCTGCTTTTTTCAATGCCCCTTCAACTTCCTCCCAACAACTTCGATGATATTCCTTATAATCTTCAATTGACTCTTCATGTAAGTCAATTGCATATACATATTTTTTCATTAAAGTACTTCCAACGCATTTTTGCTTTATATCTGAAATAATTTTGAAATATTCACAAAAAATTATCATTTTCAGATACTTTCAATTGTTTTAAAACTCAGCCTTTGCCAATTTTTATTGTCATTCTTTGTTTCAATTAGCAAATTAATAATTTCTTTTTTTATATATAGGGACTATGATTATTTTACAGAAGCAGCCAAGAAAATATTTGATATCTACTCACACAGGCTGCTTCTTTCATATAAAATAATTCTACTTTTTAACCATATACCTTTCAGTGAGGTCTGCCTTTATACCATCTGTTATTGCAGTAATATCATCTTCAAAATTATCAATATTCTCTAACGTCACTGCCACTGCTCCAGCATTAATATATTCTTCTCCCGCTTTTACTTCCCAACCTTCTGACATCAGCTTCATCATATGCGAAGCAATGTATGATTGTCCTTGAGGATTTTGTGCTATAGTTCCGCTCAAAATACCACTTCGAATGGCTGCAAGGATTGTATCGTCGTAGTCAATACCAACAGCTTTTATATCTTTTTCGCCACCTCTATCATAGTAGTCAGAAAGCGAATTCGCAATTGCAATAGTCGTTGTAAAGCCTGTTGCAATAATACCATCAATGCTTTCAATGTTTGCAGAAATTGCATCTGTTATTTTCTGTGTTGCATCTTCAACTGTTGCCATATCTGCAATTTCCTGAATAATAGTGACATCAGGATACTTTGCTACAACTTCCTCGATAGCTGCTTGCCTTATAACTGTATTTGTAT
This sequence comes from uncultured Treponemataceae bacterium, assembly GCA_964372135.1. GTDB lineage: Bacteria > Spirochaetota > Spirochaetia > Treponematales > Treponemataceae > CAYJFX01. The sequence continues at coordinate 5,634 of CAYJPS010000059.1, forward strand.
CATTTAACATTTCTAATACATTTAAAATATTTCCTTTGCCTCCCATAGATTCAATCAACGCCTCTGTGCCTTGGCGTGCAGCCTCCGCAACATCAGTACCTATAAATATATTTGCTTGATTTGGGGAAGCTGCAGGAATGCAAAAATTTACTACATTAATATTGTTTTGTCTTAATTCTTCAAACAAAGCATTTGCAGATGCACCATCAGCAGGACAAATTGCAAAGTGCTTGTATCCCTGCGCTGCAAGAGCTTGAACATTGGCAGTTTCATTTGCTTGATCCCAATCTGGCCCAATTTGTGTCTTAACTTCTATTCCTGTTTCTGCGATAAAGCGTTCAACACCTTTTAAATTTTCATCAAAGGTCGGATGTGGTGCGGGTACATACCAAGCAATTTCATACTCAACCTCACCATCTGATACTACGCCCTCTGCTTTTTTTTCACATGAAAAAAAGCTAACCAAAATTGTTAACAATAATGCAATTGTTAAATACTTTCTCAAATTCATCTTTTTCCTCCAGATATTGAATTTAATAGTTTATGTTAACTCGAATACCGAATTAAACCCTTATCAAGATAGAAGCATTCCTATTTTTTTACTTATTTCATCATACGAACCTACATTGTGATCTATGTCATCTATTTCGCCTGCTATTTGTTTTTCCTTAAAAACAAGTATCCTCCTCGCCAATTTTATCATTTCTGGCATATCGGAAGAAATAAGAACAATTGATTTCTGTTCTTCATTTGCAAGTCGCCAAATTAATTCGTGTATCTGCTGCTTGGCACCCACATCGACTCCAATTGTAGGTTCATCAATAATCAAGATATCGCAGTCAGCCGCAAGCCACTTTGAGATGCATACTTTTTGTTGATTCCCACCACTTAGGTTTTGTACTTTTTGATAAATTGATGATGCTTTGATGCTTAAGTCCTTTACCATTTGCTCTGTTAATTCATTTATTTTCTTAGGGCTCAAAAAACGAATAAAATTTTTAATTCTTTTCCAAACAACAATTGTCGTATTATCTCGAATATCAAAATCAAGTATCAAGCCCTCTTCTTTTCGATTTTCTGTAACATACCCTAAGCCATACTTAGAAAAACTATCTGAGATTCCTCGTATTTTAGTCTTCAGACCATTTATTTCTATCGTACCAGAGGAATAAGAATCTTCTCCTATAATGATTTTTGCGAGCTCAGTCCTTCCAGAACCAACCAATCCATAAAAGCCTAATATTTCACCTTTTTTAAGATGCAAATTTATATTCGAAAAAGTGTTTTTTTGGCATAAATCTTTCACATTCAACACAGTTTCATTTGTTTTTCTTTTTAGTTTCCCGAGCCAAACGTCATCAGTTTTTCTTCCTATCATCATCTCAACAATATCTTGTTTCCCCAGTCCAGCACAAGGCTTAGTGCCAATATACTTACCATCACGCAAAACTGATACTTTATCACAAATAGCTAAAACTTCCTCAATTTTATGTGAAACAAAGATAATTCCTACACCTTGTGATTTAAATTTTCGCAACAAGTCAAAAAGCACACTTGCCTCATATTGAGTTAACGATGACGTGGGCTCATCAAGCAATAAAAATTCTGCCTTAGATGAAATCGCTTTAGCAATTTGACATAATTGCTTTTGTGCAGCGCTTAATTTATAGATAGGCTCAGATATTGAAACATTCAATCCCACCATTTGTATGTATGAGAGTGCTTCATTTTTTAACTTCGTCCAATTTATCATCCCTTTTTTCGTATACTGATGAAGCTTATCAAGCATAATATTTTCAGCAACACTACTATCTGCTACTATTTGAATTTCTTGATTCACGATACTTATTCTGCGATTTTGCGCATCTTGATAATCTTTTATTTTAACTAGCTCACCATTTAATATTATATCTCCACTGTCAGGCTGATAATTTCCAGTTATTATATTCATTGCGGTAGATTTACCAGCTCCATTTTCTCCTAGCAATGCATGAATCTCACCTTTCATGAATTCTAAATTGACATTGTCAAGTGCTAATACTCCTGGAAATTTTTTAGTTATATTTTTTAATTCCAACATTTTATTGACTCCTTATTCTCAACCACTTTATATTTTAAAGTCTCTTCAAATATTTATCTCTAAACGTTTCTAATAATACGGCTCCAAGAATAATCAATCCTAAGAAAGTCTGCTCAAGGTAAACATTTACACCGAGCATAACTAACCCATTTTTTACTAATGCAATTAAAAACCCACTAAATATCATCCCTACTGCGCTAAATCTTCCCCCAGATAGTACGGTTCCTCCTATTACTGAGACTGCAAAAGATGTTATCATCCATGACTCTCCAGTACTTGGAGCAGCTAAACCCAACCAAGACACAGTTAAGGCACCTGAAACTGCAGCAAAGAAACCTGAAAGCATATTAGCTATTATTACCATGCGCTCAGTTTTTATTCCCGATAAACGAGAAGCCTGTATATTCCCACCTGTTGCCAGCATTTGCCTACCAAAGACAGTGTAATTAAACACATACATTAAGATTATTAGTGTCATTAAAACAAGCCAAAACAGATACGGCATGCCTAGAAACCCATTCCTTCCAATAAAAGAAAAGCTACTAGGAATTTCATTGAATGCGTTTCCTCGAGAAATCCCGTAAATTAAGCCCGTATATATAAAAGAAGTTGACAGAGTGGCTATAAATGCATTCATCTTGAACTTTGTAATGACAAGTCCATTTAATACTCCTAGAAAAGCACCAATACATAAAGCCAAAATTAATGCTATCGTAGTATTAATTTGCATTATTTGCACCATATACCCAAAACAGATTACAGAAAGCCCTCCTATAGCTCCAAGTGACACATTCATTCCACCAATTATTATAACCATTGACTGGCCAATTGCAATAAAAATAAATAAGGCAGCATTTCTTGACACATTAAAAATATTGTACGCAGAGAAAAAACCATCTGTTGACGAAAAGACAGTAATCAACACCAAAGTTGCAATTATTACACTTGTTTCGCTTTTTCCAAGCAGGATTTCCATTAATCTCGTTTTTTTCATATAACACCTCTTTTTTTTCTTTTTAATGCCTTTTCGCTGCTATTTTATAACTTAGGAAACTTGAAAAGGCACATAAATCTTAAAAACTTTTTTTAAACATTTCCTCTTCTAAACTGAATATAACTTTTTCTACAAAAACAATATAAAAACTAGAATTCAATAGTTTTCAACGCCAAGTATATTTAGTTAGTTATCATTACTAATTTAGTATACCACGTATTTTCTATTTGTCAAGCTTTTTTTTCATTTTTTTAATAAATTTTTCAAATATTACAACATATTCAATTTAATATTTACTATTACTTGACAGTTAAGTATTATTAGATTACACTATAGTTAACTAACCTAACTTTTATTGAGGATTTTATGTATTACCGAGAAAAATCTTTTTCTGAAAATCAAAAACTTGTCATGCATTACATATATAGCATTGAAGGTATTTCTCGAGCTGAAATTGCACGTAAAATGAATTTAACTAAAGTTAGCATTAGCAGTATTGTTGGCAAGTTAATTTCATTAGGCTATATTTACGAAAATGACAATACAATACGTGATACTGATTTAGGAAGAAAGCCCATAGCCTTATCAATTAATGCCACTAAAGAATATTTCATAGGAATTGATATTGGTGCAAACCAAACACGTATCTGCTATGCTAACCTAGAAGGGATAATTTTTAATGTCCAAAAATCAGATACTATAATTCAGGAGCCACAAAGCTTCGTTCAAGAATTAGCAAAAAAAATAGAAAAATATATTAGCACTTTACCCTTTTACCACCCTCCTAATGCAATTGGTATCTCAGTTGATGGACAAGTAGATCAAGATAACAATAATATTATTTACTCTCCAAACTGGAACTGGGAGAATATTCCTCTTGCTAATATGATTTCAGAAAAGCTTAAAATTCCTGTATACATTGAAAATTGCACAAGGGCGCTTGCTCGAGCCGATATTTGGAACAAAAAACAGAAAACACTTGAGAATAATTTTTACGTAGGTTTGGGGTTTGGAATTGGCTCCAGTCTAGTCATACAAAACAAAGTCATTAATACGGGTAGCGAATGGGGCCATACTAAAACCAACACTCATTACACATGCACTTGCGGTCAAGTAGGATGCATCGAGGCTGTCGCATCTGGTAATAATATTATTAAAAATGCAATTGGACGCTTTTCCAACTTAAAAGCAACAAATACAAGAGATTTAGCCATGTTGGCTCACAAAGGTGACCAAGCAGCAAAAATAGTTTTTGATGAAATGGGGCTATGCCTAGGTAATTCGCTTGCAAATGTTGCAAATACCATAAAGCTAGATAACATTGTATTTGGTGGCGGTGTTAGCCAATCTATTGATTTGTTTTTGGATACTTTAGAGCACGAGTTTCACAAAAATGTTATGCATAAAATGAATGAAGTTAAATTTTACGTTTGCCAACAAGGTGACAATGCCTCTATGCTTGGTGCAGTTGTTCTTGTTCTTCAATCTTTATACTATGCATAACTTTTATTATCAGCCATTAGGTAGAATCAAAATTTTCCCTCTTTGTCTATAGCTAGTATCAGTAAAAACTTCAATTGCGTTATCCAACTTAATTCTGTCAGTAATGATAGAGTCAACATCCAATACCCTTGTTTCCATCATATCAATAACACGCTGAGTACAAAGAGGGTTTACAAAAGAAGATGTAATAGTAAGTTCTTTTCTAAATACTTGCTCAAATGGAAGAATGGTCATTTTAGTTCCGCCGGAAGCAAGGCCAAAAAGCATAATAGTTGCACCTTTGGATGCAATTTCTACGGATGAGTTCATCGCATGAATATTTCCAGAGCATTCAATTACTTTGTCTATAGAACGAACTGAGCTTTTTTCGATTTTTTCAACAGCATTTTCACTTGTGGGATCAATTACAAGCACAGCCCCCATCTCTAAGGCAAGAGCGCGCTTTTGCTCGTTTGGCTCAATAACAACTACCTTTGCAGCTCCCGAAAGATTAACCAAATGCATCATCGTCTGTCCTACGGATCCAAAACCAATTATTGCAACAGTGTCACCAAGTTGAATATTTGTTCTATCAATTCCGTGCAAACAACATGCAACCATTTCAATTAACGCAGCACTCTCATAGCTCACACTATCGGGAATTTTATAAAGAATCTTTTTGTTCAATATACTATATTGAGCAAAACCGCCAAACAATGTTACACCATAAGCCTGTGGATTCAAGCAATAATGCACATTTCCGCTTTTGCACTGAAAACATTCACCGCAATACAAGTTTGGGTCTATACAAACCCTATCCCCCACTTTGAAGTCGTTTACATTACTTCCAACTTTTTCAATAATGCCAGAATACTCATGTCCTAAAATCATTGGAAGAACGCTGTCTGTTGCCCCACCCTCGCCTTCATATAGGTGCAAATCAGTACCACATACTCCAGCTGCCATTACTTTTATAAGCACTTCATCATCTTTTAATGAAGGATTCGATATTTCTTCAATAGTCAGTTTTTTAGGTTCATGTAGTAATAATGCTTTCATTCTTATTCTCCCTTATCTAATTTTATATTAACTTTGTTAACTAATACTACATAAAAATTACAAATTTGTCAACTTTTCTGTCATTATTTTTCAAAAAAATTTATATATTAGCCTTTTCTTCACTTTTCCTCTTCCCAAAACTTAAAAATCATGTTATTATTTATTAACAGGGTTAATAATAACTTTGTGTTCATTAGTATCTTTATGTAAACAAATAGGAAAAAAGTATGAACAAAGAAATAGACGTTGTCGCAATAGGTGAAATCTTAATAGATTTTACACCAGCTGGAAAATCAGAACTTGGATTCCCAGTATTTGAATGTAATCCGGGAGGCGCTCAGCCAAATGTATTAACATCTGTAAATAGACTTGGTGGAAAAAGTGCAATGATTGGAAAGGTTGGTAATGATGCGTTTGGAAAGTTATTAGTTTCAACCCTCAACCAAGATGGTATAAATACAAGTAATGTGTGCATTGATAAAGACATACCTACAACACTTGCCTTTGTAACACTCGATGACACAGGAAATAGAGACTTTACCTTTGTTAGAAAACCTGGTGCCGACATTATGCTAGAACAACATGAAGTAAACGAAAATCTTATTGCAAGCGCAAAAGTCTTACAACATGGCTCTCTATCTTGTACCGATGAGCCAAGTAAGAGTGCAACCCTACGCGCTATAAACATTGCAAAAAAGCACGGCCTTATTATAAGTTACGATCCAAATTTAAGACTTTCACTTTGGAAAAATACCGACGTAGCAAAAAAGACAATACTTGAACTTATGGAAAGTGCTAATATCGTAAAAATTAGTAATGATGAATTTGAGTTTTTAACGGGTGAAAAGGATTATGAAAAGCATTCTGAATCCTTTATGAAAAAATACACAATTGATTTGCTTTTTGTAACTCTCGGACCAAAAGGTGCTTTTTTCAAAACCAACAACCACTCAGGAACCCTACTTACATACGATGTAAAAGTTGAAGATACCACAGGTTCAGGTGATTCATTTACTGGAGCGTGTCTTTATAAAATTTGTCAACTTAAAAAGCCAATAAATGAATTTACAAAAACCGATCTTGAAGATATGGTAGATTTTGCAAATGCAAGTGGTTCAATGGCCGCTACAAAAAAAGGTGGCATACCATCAATTCCAGATACTGAGTCTATTTTAGATTGCATGAAAAATATACCAAAGTGCTAGGGATCTAACCAATGATTGGTCAAAACAACGAAAACATTTTCAATATCAATCGGTCTCTCGTAATTCAGTTTTTGCAGCAAAATAAAATTACTACTCGCTCACAATTAAGCAAAGCACTAGACCTAACCCCGGCCGCAATTACAAAAATCGTACAAGAGCTTGTAGACCATAAAATTATCGAAGAAACGGGATTTTATGCAGGTGAAAAAGGCAGACGCTCTGTTGGTATCAAGCTCAGGCAGGATTTTTTATTTATTGGAGCAAGAATATCGAGACGTAATTTTTCCATCGGTGTTTTTGATTTTAATGCAATCATTTATGACTACTTTGAAGAAGAATTTGAAGATGAAAGTTTGTTAACTATATTAGATAGGATAAAAGTGCTGATTAAATCCTATATCGAAAGATATGGGAATGTAGTTTCGATTGGTATTGCAGTTCCAGGCCCCTACCTTGAAAATGAATCAAAAATAGTTTTAGTTACAGAAACAAAAGGTTGGGATAATGTTAATCTTAAAAGTGAGCTTGAAGGAATATTTACTATTCCACTCACTATTATGCACGATGCAAATTCTTGTGCTTTAGCCGATTGGTGGTTTGGTAGTTATTCATTTTCTAAAAATGGTGTTCTTGTACATATGTTTGTTGGTGAAGGTGTTGGAGCTGGAGTTGTTATAAATGGCGATATTTTTTCAGGCAACGATGGGGTTACTGGAGAGCTAGGGCATGTAAGCATTGATGTAAACGGGCCAAAATGTCAGTGTGGAAACTATGGATGCCTTGAATCCTACTGCTCTTCAATTGCACTTGTAAAAAGAGCACAAACACTTCTTAGCAAGTACCCAACCTCTCAGCTTCACTCTTACAACAAATTAACGTATACCGATATTTTTAAGCATGCAAATGAACAAGATGAATTATCAATGTTTCTTATCAAAGAAGCCGGATATTATATTGGCTGTGGTGTTGTAAACATTATAAATATGTACAACCCTGCTATTATTGTACTTGGAAACCAAATGGTCAGAGACAGTGTAATAATTTTACCAGAAATTCTTAAAGTTGTAGATGAAAGGATTCCCTCATCATTTAGAAACAATGTGCAAATTGTAACCACTGCATTTGTTGACGACCCAACTCTGTATGGAGCAGCAGCAGTTGCCATGGACTACTGCTTAAAGAACCATGAAAGTTTGATAGATAGATAGATAGGAACAAAAAAAAGCCCCTCTTCTGAGGAGCTTTCGCTTAAAAAACAAGATTCTACCAGCGGTAGTGTGCAAACGCTTTGTTTGCTTCTGCCATTTTGTGAGTATCTTCTTTTTTCTTATATGCAGTACCTGTGTTATTGTATGCATCTAATAGTTCTGCTGCAAGTCTGTCACCCATTCCGCGTCCGCTTTTTGCACGAGCTGCTGTAATTACCCAGCGCATTGCAAGAGCTTCACGTCGTGAGTCTCGAATTTCAATTGGAACTTGATAAGTTGCACCACCAACACGGCGAGATTTAACTTCAACCATTGGTTTTACGTTATCTAAAGCTTTTAAAAACACTTCAAGAGCATCTTTTTCTGTTTTAGCGTGTAAAACATCTAAAGCTTCATACATAATTTTAATTGTAGTTGCACGTTTACCATCAAGCATCATGCGACATACAAATTTTGTTACAACTGTTGAGTTGTATTTTGGATCTG
>CAYJPS010000060.1:0-13840 GCA_964372135.1 uncultured Treponemataceae bacterium
TTGCTTTATTAAAAAAACTTGTATCTCAAAACAACTCTGTTTTTATAATTGAGCATGCAACAGATATGTTATCTAAAAGTGATTGGATAATTGAACTAGGTCCATTTGGCGGTGACAAAGGTGGCGAAATAATTGCAACGGGAACACCTTTTGAACTTTCACAAAATGAGGTGAGCATAACAGGGAAGTATTTATAGAGACTCTTAACTTTTTACCTTTAGCAATGTTAGGTTTAGTCTCTCTCTAATATTAAATTAAGCATTATTAACGATTGTATATAGAATTTGATTAATGTACATAGTTTATTGCTTGTTGACTAATTCTAATACCATGTGTTATAATAAATTATATTTGAGCTTTGAAAGTTTGTATTATTAATAATCATAATAGTCACTTTGAAAATATTAGTGAAAAATTTAATTTCCTAGAGGCAAGTAAAACAAGCTTTAAATTTTATTACAAATACATGCAAACTGCTCAATAAAAATGAAAACAATACCAACTTATCATTCGTGGTTGTAAAAATGGGGATTAGATATGACAGTTATTTTAAATAATGTAATAAAACTAACTCCTGAAAATTCAAAAACAAATATTATTATCCCTTTTCAATTAACTAGAGACTACAAAAGATTACTTGTTAATACAAGCTATTGGCCAAAAAAGTTAGAAGATGAAAAAAAAGCAGAAGCACTAATTAATAGCGCTCTTAATATCTATACTGATAGTAATAAAACTCATTCTAAATATGAATGGCAAAATTATCTTCCTGTTGTAAACTTAATAACATTTTCACTCGATTACAAGGATAAATACTTGGGGTGCGCGCACAGGCAAGAACCTGAGCAGGAATTTTACATTGATGAGAATGATGCATCACCTGGTTTTGAGCCTCACAATCCAGTAAAAGGTGAATACCGTGTTGTACTAAATATACACGGTATCTTTACAGATACATGTGACTACAGTCTTTGTATCACAGCAGAATAATACTAGGAAATAATTAATGTTAGAGTATAAAGCAATTGAATTACACTGTCATACCATAAACAGTGATGGTAAAATGACTGTTGAAGAATTACTAAATAATGCAGTAACGGAAGGTTATGATGCAGTTGCAATAACTGATCACAATACTTTATCTGGTCATCGAAGTCTTTTCCGTGAATTGATGCAACAAACTGTACCTGTAATAAAAGGTATTGAATGGACAACGTTTTTTGGCCATATGGTTGTTTTAGGGGCAAAGAAATTTATTGATTGGCGTTTTGCATTGCCAGACAATATTGATAATTTTATCAAAGATATTAAAAAATTTAACGGAACAGTGGGTGTAGCTCATCCATTTGTTATGGGCAGCCCAATGTGTACTGGTTGCGCATGGAAATTTGATGTAAAAAATTGGAATAATGTGAACTATATTGAGGTATGGTCACGAGCACAACCTATGTTTTCTCATCACAATATTAAAGCATTTAACATGTGGACGGATTTGCTTAATAAAGGCTTTAGAATTGCAGCCTCAAGTGGTAGAGACTGGCATTACATGCCAGAATTGAATGATGAAAAAGGCGGAAGATTTGCAATTACATATCTTGGTTTAAAGAAACAAGATAGTATAGCAGAAGAAGCCCTAGATGCAATAAAAAGAGGCTGCATGTATGTAACATGCGGTCCAACTATAAGTCTTGCAATTGATTGTAACGCAAAAGCATATGAAATTGGGGATGAAATTAGTTCAAATGATATTTTAAGATTTGAAGTTTCAATAGATGATTTTACAAGAATACCACTGTGGGAAAAACTTCCAGTAAAAACAACTGAAATACGACTAGTAAATAATGGGAACATTGTTAAAGCAATAACGCAAACAAATACAAACTTTTCAACAAAGCTTTCGAAAGGTTGGGCAAGAATAGAGTGGTATGGAGAATATGATTCAAAAGCTAACACTTTATTAGGATTTACAAGCCCTATTTATTTAGTATAACATGGACTTTATTCTTATTACATTTTATTAGTATTTAATTGAAAATTTTATCAAGGAATAAGATTGAGTGGGCTTTCTTCTTCAAGCTCATAACCATTTCTGTATTCTGTGGGTTTCACTCCCACCATTTTTGAAAATATTTTGCTAAAATATTTTGAGTCTTCATAGCCAACAGCATTCGCAATTTCATATATTTTTAAATCAGTTGTTTCTAACAAATTTATTGCAGCTTTCAGTCTATATAATGTCAAAAAAAATAAAAAAGTGTGTGAAGTTTTATTCTTAAACAATTTTCCCAGATAGCTTTCACTAATCAACAACTTGTCTGCAACATATTTTATTGTTAAATCTTCCATATATCTACACTTCAAAAATTCAAATGCCTTTTTTAGATATTTATTACTCAATAAATTTGAAAATTTTTCACTTTTATGAATTTTAACATAACTTACCTTGTCCAATTCATCTTTATTTTTTCCTAAAGTTGCAATAACACTATAAAGCACTTGTTCAAATTCACCATCATCAATAGGCTTTAAAAGATACCCTTTTGCCCCTAATGTAATAGCTTGCTTTGCATATTTAAAATCATCGAACCCCGATAAAATAATATAATTTGTATTAATTTTGTGCTGGAGTGCTTCCATCATTTCAAGCCCACCTTTATTTGGCATTCGAATATCAGTAATCACGATATCAGGCCTTTTTCTTAAAATTAATTTTTCCCCTTCAAGACCATCCGCAGCCGTCCCTACAATTCTACAGCCATACATACTCCAATCAACCGTAACTTCAAGTCCTTCTCGAGTTATTATTTCATCTTCAACTATGATAACATTGATCATTTTATTACTATCCTTTCTCTCTAAAAGCTTCTTTACAAGTGCCACAGTTGACTACATCGCTTTACATATTCTGCGCGTTACCTTTTATCTTGCACAATGATAGAGTTACTTTTGTTCCCTTACCGTATATGCTTTCTACCTTTATAGAACAGTCTTTATTTCCATGTAGTTTTATCCGTCTATCTACATTATTAAGTCCTATATGATGCGTATTACCTTGTTTTACCTCTAAAATGTCTTTTAAGTTTTCTTTTTTTATCCCTACTCCATTGTCTTCAACAATAAAATACATAAAACCTTCTTTTTCATACGAATCGATACTAATAGTACAATTCTGAGATCTATCTCGGAAGCCATGCACAATTGAGTTTTCAACAATAGGTTGCAATATTAACTTAGGAATAAGATATGATAGCAGTTCGTCTGAAATATTTATTTTTAAATTTAGTTCATTACCATACCGTTTTTTTTGAATTTTAATAAAAGACGTCACTATCTCTAACTCATATGACAGGGGTACCACATCATTCTTATTATTCATTACTCGGCGCAAAAGCCTTCCTAAATGCACAACAATATCAGATATTTCTTCTAACCTTTCAAGTTTCGCATTCCATTTAATTAAGTCTAACGTATTATAAAGAAAATGTGAATTCATCTGCAAGTTCAGGGATCTTGTCTCTGCAAGCCAAAGGCTACGTTTTTTATCATTAATTTCTTTATTCAACTCTTTTATTTTGTCTGTCATTGAATAAAAGGTTACTCCTAGTTCGCCTAGTTCATCTTCGCGTATAGCGTCAACACTCTCTGGTAAGATTTCTTCTTTTACCTTTGAGATTGCGTCTTGTAAGTCTGTAATTGGCTGTGCTATTATTCGGGCTACAACAAAAGAAAAGATAACGCCTAAAATAATTATGCCTATAAGACTTGGTAGCATTGTTTCACTTATAGTGTCTCTAATCATTTGAGAGGCATTTGCTGGAATTTCATGCAAGACGTAAAGATTTGATATAGAACTGTATTGACAAATAAAATGCTCCCAAATAAACTGATCTGTATCTTTTGTTTCTCTCCATTTTGAATTACCGTAATATTTTATTTTATCTAGACCTTCATTTGCAGTACCTCTTGAATGAAAGATAATTGCATTGTTACTATTCACAATAATTAAATTTGTGTTATAGATACTACTATAACTTGATATAATATTGAATATAGTTGTCCGTGGAATTTCTGCAATGATATAACCTAATATAGCATTTGTATTATCTCTATGAGCTTTAGCCATAAATATCCGATTATTTTCATTTAAAAAGACATCCTTTGCAGCTGAATATATTCCAAACTCATTCGATATGTTTGCCTTCCGAAAAACTCCCCAGTTTTGCGTCGTTGTAAGGTCTTTTTCAGTATTTTCTGGATCAGTTGACAACCATTCATTAGTTCGAAAATCTATGACACTTAATTCTACCTTATTTACATACCGATTTTTTTGATAATATAATTTTTTAACAATATCATTGTAAGTTTCCTCATTTGCATTTTTTTCAAAAAAAGCATTAATGTCGTTATCAATTGAGAGAGCATTAATTGCTTGTTTGCAATCATGCACCATACTTTCAATTTCAGCAGAAACATTTAGAACGTTTGCTTTTATCTGCTCATGAAGCTGTGAATTATATGTTTGATAAAATATAGAACAAAAAATTGAAAGCACAATAATTATCAAGACTAAGCTTAATACAAAAAAAGTGAGATAAACTCTACCGTAAAAACTTTTCCTGATCATTATTGTACTTCCATTTGCAAAAGGTTATAAAAATTAATTTTTCTTCACAAGCATAAATCTTTTGTATTAAGTTTATGTAAGAAATAAAAATACACAAGTTTTAGACAATGCTCTTACCACCTGATATTTTATTAAAAATAAACAAACATAGTATAGTAGAAAGTGTAAGAATTGTCGATAAGGCTGCAGCTTGTCCATATGCATCATTGTTTACACAGTTAAAAATTGCTACCGAAATTGTAACAGTTCTTCCGGTATACAGTATTAAAGTTGCACTTAAAGTATTTATTACGCTTATTAAACTTAACACAGCTCCTGATATAAGACCAGGAATCATTAAATATGCCGTCGTTTTAAAAAATGTTTTCATTGGTGGAACTCCTAAACTAATAGAAGCTTCTTCCACAGAATTATCAATTTGATACAATATTCCAACACTTGACCTCATGGTATAAGGCAGTTTTCTAATAACAAATGATATAATAATAATCCACATAGAACCTGTCAATAAAATGGGTGGCTCGTTAAATGCTACAGTTAAACAAATGCCTAATACTGCACCAGGAATTACATAGGGAAACATCAACATCATATCAATTAGATTCGAACGAAAACTTTTTCGGCGTACAATTAAATATGCCCCAATCAAACTAAAAAAAACTATTATTACCATTGCAATAATTGCCATCACGAAAGTGTTTATAATGGCATCCCCCAAGCGATTTGCAACTTCTAAATAACTTTCTATACTAAATTCATTTATAAACCGAGGACCTCTTGTTTTTAAAAAAGATTGAATTGTCACTGTAATTTGAGGCAAAATAGAAAGGAAGGAAACAATGAACACAGCTAAAGAGGCAAGTATTTTTTTCCCTTTAGTCAATTCTTCTTTTACGGGAGCACGCAATGCAGACATATTGTAACTCCTTTTATCAACTACTTGCTTTTGAATGAGTAATACCACTAATGCAACTATGATTATGAGAACACTGAGTGCACTTGCAAAGCCTGTATCTGTACCAACTTCATTTAGAAATTCTTTATATATGATAACTGGCAATGTTGTATATCCTTCTCCAATTAAGCGAGGTGTTCCGAAATCAGCAAGTGCAGTCATAAATACCATTAATGCCGAAGAAAGAATTGTAGGCATAATAACAGGGAGGGTTATTTTGAAAATTCTTCCTAGTCCTGATACCCCCAAATTTTCACTTGCTTCTTCTAAGGAAGAGTCAATACTACTTAAAGCGCCTGATACATATAAGTATACCATTGGATATAGTTTTAGTGTAAATACCAATACTATACCTTTAAAGCCATAAATGCTGCCTAATTCTATTCCGACTAAGCTTAACAGCTCAGTAATAACTCCCGAACGTCCTAAAAGTGTTATCCAAGCATATGCTCCGATAAAGGGAGGAGACAGCATTGATATAACAATCATAATATATATAGTCTTTTTTAAATAAATATTAAATCTTGAACCTATATATGCTAGGGGAACTCCGAGTGCAGTTGCCAAAACTGTTACAATTGTACTTATTAATAAGCTGTGCATTAATGCTTCTTGGTAATATTTTTTTTGAAAAAATTTGATATAGTTTTCTAGTGTAAATGAATTAGTTTCGGGATTCTGAAAGCTCTGAATAATAAGCTTTAAGAATGGATAAACAATAAATATTAAACAAAGAATCATGATTACCAATCCCATAATCACCCAAAAATCAACCTTATCCATATGTAGTAGCTCATGTAACTTCTTTTTACGGGTAATGTTTTTCATATGAATCTTCCTTTTGCTCTAATTTGGTATTTTTTTTTAATTGAATTGCATAATGGATTTTTCTGTTTTCGTATCAAATATGCTTATTTTAGATTCCATTAGTATAAGAGATATTTTATCTCCGATATTTTTTATATCATCTAGCTTTTCGGTGTATTCATTCACTTCAATAAGGGGACCTCCATCGACTTGAATTTCATAATTCATGTGGTCTCCCAAAAAAGTAGAAATAATTATAGTTCCCGTTAATTCTTTGTTATCATATTTTCCTAGAGTGATATATTCTGGGCGAATCGCAACTTTAACCTCTCCTATAAATTCTGAAGAGATATTAGCTTTTATCACTTTCTTATTATGAAAAATAACTTCACCACCTTTTGCAGTTGCATCTAAAAAACATGAAGTTCCTATAAAATTTGCAACAAACATATTTGCAGGTTTTGTGTAAATCTCTTTTGGTTCTCCAATTTGTTCAACTTGGCCTTTATTTATTATTGCAATCCTGTCAGAAATTGATAGTGCTTCTTCTTGGTCATGAGTTACATATATTGTCGTAATATTCAGTTGCTTTTGTACCTTTCTTATTCCTGTGCGCATTGTTACACGGAGTTTTGCATCTAAATTACTTAAAGGTTCATCCATTAATAATACATCAGGAAAAATAACAACAGCTCTAGACAAGGCTACTCTTTGTTGTTGCCCTCCCGACAATTGGCTTGGCATCCTATCTTTTAGGTCGCTTATCTGCATCATATCCATGGATTCCTTTGTTCTAGCTAATAGGTCATCACCTTTTATTTTTCTAGCTTTCAAACCATAAGCGACATTGTCTTGTACAGTCATGTGAGGAAAAATCGCATAATTTTGAAAAACCATACCTATATTTCTTTTGTCTGCTGGGATATCATTGATTTTTTTGTCATTAAAATAGATTCTTCCAGAATCAATTTTATTAAAACCCGCTATCATTCTCAGCAAAGTAGTTTTTCCGCATCCCGAAGGTCCAAGCAATGTAAAAAATTCTCCCTCTTTAATATCCAAGTTGATATTATCACATGCTTTAAAATCTCCGTATAGTTTTGTTGCTCCATCTATCTTAACACTTTGACTTGCCATTGCCAGCCCTCCAATATAAATTGTTTTTAAAAGAAGGGGTAAAGTTTCCTCACCCCTTCTTTTAATTTGTTATTGTGTAATAAAGTCTGTCCACCTATCAACAAAGTCATCGGTGTTTGCTGCTGTCCAGTCAATATCCATTTCAACAAAATTAATGTTTTCCCATGCTTCCATTGTATCAGGATCAGGAACATCAACTCTTACAGAACGGCGATTCAAATTTCCAAGTTGTGATTGCACTTCTTCACTTGTTAGATAATCAATAAATTTTTGTGCATTTATTAAATTTTTTGAATCTTTTACAATTGCACACCCAGATGGGCTTGAAGAAGTACCTTCTTCAGGGTAAACAATTCCAATTGCGGCACCTGATTCTATATATCGTAGAGCTGCTTCTTCGTAGGTTAATCCTACCATATATTCACCATCGGCAACGCCTCTAGGTACTCCTGAAGAAGAACCGATAACTTTACCGTCTAGATTAGCAACGAAATCTTCAATAAAAGCATATCCTTTGCCATCATCTGTTCCATAAGCTAAAATAATTGACATTAGACATGCAAACGATGATGAAGACGCAGTTGGATCGGCACTTGCAATCTGTCCTTTGTATTTTGGATCTAATAAATCAGCCCATTGAGTAGGAGCATTTCCAACTAATTCTGTGTTATATATCATTACCATAGGCCCCATATCGAATCCAGTATAGTAACCATTAGGGTCAACCGCATCACCTTTTAAAGCCTCTGATGTGCTAGGAGTGTATTGTTGCAATAGATTCTGATTTGCTCTATAAGTATCAATAACTCCACCCCAAACAACATCTGCTTGTGGATTTGCGGCTTCAGCTCTAATTCTGGCAAATAGCGAAGATGTACCGTCTTGTACTAAATTTACCCTAACACCAGTTTGATCTTCAAACTCTTGAATAATGGGATCTGCCCATTCAGTAGAATTAGAGTAGTACAATGTTACTTCATCTGTGGGTTCTATTGCGGTCGAATCAGCTGTTTCTTCCTCTTTATCTGCACATCCAACCAACAAAATTGTCATTACCACTAGCATTAAAAAAAATAATTTTTTCTTCATTTTCATTCCTCTTTTTAAAATTAATTTAATACGCAAACAATGTACAAAATAGAAGGTTTATAAATAATAAAGCCTCCCTAGCACATTCTCAACTCGAATATTTCCTCTTGTATTCTCCTCCTTTTACTAATATTTTTAACACTGCATTGTTATATGATAATGCCACTAGCTCTAGAAAACAATGTGATAAAATAATAAAAAAGGTTGACAAAACGATACTTTTTTTTATTTTAATGTAATATAAAATTACTGCTAGGCCCTTTTGGCGGTGACAAAGGTGGCGAAATAATTGCAACGGGAACACCTTTTGAACTTTCACAAAATGAGGTGAGCATAACAGGGAAGTATTTAGTATAGGAAAATAAGGGCTTGTATTTGATTAATTTCAAAAAAAACACATTGTAAATATATATTCTAACTATATTTATAATATTTACTGTATTTATTATAAGTATAATTAGAATAATTTACATGTTTTTTTATAAATATACTTGTATTTTATTATTTTTTAGAGTATACTATGTATAACAGGTGATAAAATGGGTATTATTACAAATGAAAATTTATTAAAAGTTTTAACTTCTTTTAATCCGTGGTGGAAAACAGGATTAGTAAATTCAAAGCTCTCAAGAACATACAAGCGTTTTGCGTACTTTAATGCAATGAATAGACTTTCTCACTCTTCTCTTAGAAGAAGTATTGTTCTTACTGGTACGCGGCGTGTTGGAAAAACAACAATTCAATATCAAATGATAGAAAGTTTACTACAAAGCGGTATTGACCCAAAAAGAATTGTTTTTATTTCGCTCGACCATCCAATGCTAAAATTAAGCTCTTTTCAAGATATACTTTCTTGTTATCATGAGAATGTGTATGCTAATGAAGATGTATATTATTTTTTTGATGAAATTCAATATGCTTCCGATTGGGATAAATGGCTAAAAACCATATACGATATGCAACCTGAAACAAATATTGTTGCAACAGGTTCTGCAAGCCCCGTTTTAATGAAAGGTAGTAGAGAAAGTGGTGCAGGAAGATGGACCATTATAGAAGTACCAACACTTACCTTTTTTGAATATTGTGAGCTATTACACATTGAAACGCCACAATTGCCTTGCGATTTTAAAATTACTGATATGCTTTCAATGACACAACAAGAACGTTCAAGTATTATGATAAACTTATCTGATATTAATAAACACTTTATGCGATATTTACAAGTAGGAGGGTTTCCAGAGCTAGCATTATCTGACAACGATTTTCTTGCGGCGCAAATAATGAGAGAAGATGTAGTAGACAAAGTATTAAAAAGAGACTTACCTTCATTATACAATGTTAGAAACTCAACCGAACTAGAGCGTATTTTTCTGTACCTTTGTAATGTGTCATCTGAAATTGTTTCAATAGAAGCACTAACGAGGGAACTGCACGGTGTTTCCAGGCCAACAGTTGAAAACTATATTTCATATCTTGAAAGTGCAAATTTAATATATCAAAGTTGGCCAATTGATATGGGGGGAAAAAAAGTTCTTAAAGCCAGCCCTAAAATTTATATTTCCGATGCCGCAATTAGAAATTCGGTTTTAATGGATGAAAACATTCTTTCTAATGCAATTGAAATGGGCAAGGTTGTAGAAACCGCCGTGTACAAACATATCTCATCATTTTTTTATCAAAAGTCAACTTCTGTAGGATATATGAGGGCGGGCAAAAAAGGTAGGGAAATTGATATAGTTGTAGAAATGCCTAAAAAACAGAATATTCTTATTGAAGTAAAATATAGAAATGGTGCTCCCGTGCGTGATGAAAGTGCACTCATAGAGTTAAGTAAAGAAGCTCAAAATGCCATAATTGTTACAAAGAACTCGGACGACTTTGGTGTGCATGACACCCCACATGGGAAAAAACTTCTTAGAATACCTGCCTTTGCATTTTTATATCTTATGGGACATTTATCAAAATACGAAGCAAACGAAATATAAAGGACAAAAACATGAGAAAAGTAATTGTGTACATTGCAATGAGTTTAGATGGCTATGTTGCAGACAAAAATGGTGGGGTAGATTTTTTACAAGGTGATGGATCGGACTCAAACAATATGGGGAGCTTCCCTGAGTTTTTTGAGAATGTGGGAGATGTAATTATGGGATATACCACGTATCATCAAGTGGTAACAGAACTTGCCCCAGATAACTACCCTTACGCAGGTAAAAAAAGCTATGTGTTTACTAGTAAAAATCTTACAAATAGCGATGAAGTTTTTTTTACAAGCGAAAGTGTAGAAGATGTAATTGTAGAGCGCAAGGCAAGTAGCGATGAGGGTACTATTTGGATAAATGGCGGCGCATCAATTGTAAACCAAGTACTTAAAGCAAACCTTGCAGACGAAGTAATTGTGTCAATTATTCCAACAATTTTAGGTGGTGGCATTAAGTTATTTCATGATGCAGAAGCTGAATTAAAACTTACCTTTAAGGAAACTTCTGTATCTAATGGTATTGTGGAAGTTAGGTATTCACCGAGATAAAATTATTTCCTTAGTTTGTGTCCTTTGGTAATGTTACGTTTAGAATAACTGATACAATGGCAGCGATAACAACTGGGGATGTTCCAAAAACAGTGTGTACCCAAATTGGAAATCCAGCTCCTTGTAGAGCACCTGATACTTGCGTAATTCCAAGACCTAAGGCTACCGATAGGCCAACAATAGTTGAGTTACGTTGAGTAAATGTTTCTGCAGTTATCATTCGTACCCCTGTCATGGTAATAGTTGCAAAGACTGAAATAGTTGCACCCCCAATTACCGCTTGCGGAATTGTTGTAAGAATTGCTGCAAATCTTGGTATAAAACCTGCAAACAGTAATACGAGAGAAGCGAAAGCAAATACTGTTCTATTTATAACTTTGTTTACCGTAACAATTCCTACATTTTGGCTAAAACTTGCAGCTGGTAACCCCCCGAAAAATGCAGCGGCTATGCTTATCACACCTTGAGCTGTAATTCCACCGGATAACTCTTTGTTGGTAGGATCTCTATTCAAGCCTCCAACGGTTGTTGCAGATAAATCTCCAATGGTTTGGACTGCATTAATAATGTACACAATACCTAAAGAAATACAAGCAGAAACATTAAACTCTAAACCAAAATAAAGCGGCTTTGGAAGCATAAACCACGAAGCTGTTGCTACAGATGAAAAATCAATCATGCCCATAAAAAAAGCTACTATATATCCAACAATCATACCAAATAAAAGGGAGCCAAGTTTAAAAATACCTTTCGTAAAATTTCCTAATGTAAAAACAACAACTAGGGTTACAATTGCTACAATCCAATTTTCAACTGAACCAAATTGTTCCCCTGCAGCGGAACCTCCTGCCATATAGCGCACTGCAGTTGGATACAGTGACAAACCAATGGTAAAAATAACTGTACCTGTAACTAATGGTGGAAATAAGACACGTATCTGTTTAACAAATATACCAAACAATATTGCAATTGCTCCACCTACAATTTCAGCACCAAGTATTGTAGGCAAATTAAATTGTCCTCCAATGGCAAGTAGGGTTGGAACATAGGCAAAACTAATACCCATAATAACCGGTAAGCCAGAGCCTAGCTTTCCACCTATTGTATATGTCTGAATAAGCGTGGCTACGGCAGTGACTATTAAAGAAGCTTGAATAAGTAAGGTTGTATCAGATGGCGACAAGCCCACAACGTTTCCAACTAAAATTGCAGGTGTAATTATACCTACAATTGCTGCTACAACGTGCTGAAGCCCAAGTGGAATTACTTGCTTAATTGGTGGTTTTCCACTTAGTTCGAAAACAGTTGCGTTTGATTTATACATTACCTCATCCTTCCTAAATATTTTTTAGTTAACCTAAATATTTTTAATGCTTATATAGTATAGCACACCTTTTTAAAAAAGCAAGCTTTATTTTACTATTTGCTACAAGTAAACACGATTTCTGTGGATGACGTAGAAGGAGAATAGAAAATAGACTGAGAATAATAGCATAGCTCAAGCTACATAGCTAAAAAGTCTATTAATTGCTTGGTGACTTGTCTAGTTTGCATGAAAAATACTGAAATACTCAAAATAGCCATCGTATACAATATAGTAGCCTTAAAAAAATGGAAGTATTTCAATAGCACCACTAAACCAATTTTTTTTAATGCGTCTACAGCTATTAAATAAAATCTATATCAGCCATTACAAAGTAATGATCGGAAACAAATTTGTTATCTACTTTTTCAGTGATTATATTGTATGCATTGCATTTAAAGTCTTTTGACACAAAAATATAATCAATCAAAGAAGGCGGCTCTGAGCTTTGATCAGTAGATTCATCGTCAATATACGCATTGTAAGTATAAGGATGTTCAGAGTAACCTGTTAAAACTCTACAATCGTTTAATGTATTGCTAAATATTTTATACGTCTCACTACTAGGTTCTACGTTAAAGTCTCCTGTCAAAATAGTGGGCAAGTTGATTTCGCTAATAATTTTCACAATAAGTTTAGCACCCTCAACTTGCGCAATCTCGCCAACATGGTCAAGGTGTGTGTTAAAGTATGCAAATTGTTTTCCTTGGTATGAAAAAATAGCGTAAGTACAAACTCTTCTACAATCCCCATCCCAACCGAGTGATAACTGCTCTGGTGTTTCAGAAAGCCAAAATGTATGTTCTTTTTCTAGCATATAAAGATTTTTTTTATACAAAATATGGCTAGACTCGCCAGTTTTATTTTCATCTCTACCAAACCCCAAGCAAGAAAATAAGTTAAATTTTGTTTTAAGAAAATCAGACCAATACGCTGTACTTTCTTGCACACCTAATAAATCGGGACAATATTTGTTTATAATGTATTCCACTCTTGGAGCTCTGTTGGGTATAGATAACTCGCCGTCTCCCCACGAGCATAAATTTGCAGACATAATTTTCAAAACTAAAACTCCTAGCTATATTTTGAAGTCATTATAACACACCTTTTAAGAAAAGCAAGCTTTATTTTGGACTTTTTTTTGCAATAAACGATACCTTCGAAGTAAAAAATTAATAAAACTCCTTGACAAAAAATAATAATTAGGCTAAAGTAGCTATATTAAACTAATTAGTTATATATAGCTACTTTTATTTTTAAGGAGATACCATGAACAGCAACATAAACAAAATACTCGACAAAATGTATCACGATATGGCAATTGAAGAATTACAA
>CAYJPS010000061.1:0-13789 GCA_964372135.1 uncultured Treponemataceae bacterium
CAGGTAAAAGAACATTTACATCTGGCGCAAAATATTCATTAATTGCATCTAATGAATCTACTGCTGGTTTTGTAAGCATTACACCTTCAACCTTTGATGTATCAAGACCATTCATAGTTGGCCAGAACTTTGACCACCATTCAGGATAGCGATCTGTTAATACGTATTTATCGCCTTCCATGTTGTATTGTACGCCTTCAATACCTAGCTTATCAATTACACGGCCTTCTGGACTTGCCATAAACTCAAGAATTGCCCAAGCTGCATCTTGCACATCACTATCTACGCTGATAGCAAAGCCACGTGGTTCTTTAGAAACATCCACGGATTGATATGCTTGTGAAACGCCCGTTGCAGGAGGAAGTACAATTATTTCTGCATTAGCCCCTTGTGTAGACATCATTTTATTGTTATAAATGTTTACAACATCACCAGCTGTACCAGATACCATACCTGCTGTTCCATCATAGAAGGCTTGTTCCATTGTTTCCCATGTTTTTGTTACATATTGGTTATCGAGTAAGCCTTCATCATAGAGTTTTGCATAGAATGCTAACTTTTCTTTTTCTGCATCAGTTGCCTTTGAATATACCCAGTCACCACCATCTTCGATGATTGTAGCTGTTACACCAAATGCATGATTAAAAATACTGTCTAATTTTGCAATTCCACCATCAGTTGTAAAAGAAACAGGTGCAATACCCTTGTCTTTAATTTCTTTTAATACTGCATAGTAGTTATCTACAGTTGGATTTTTCATCAATGCATCAAAACTATCCAATTCATCTGCCCAATCGCCTCTCATTAAAGGTACTTGAACGCGCGCAGGAGATAGCCATAAGAGGTAAGGATAGTTTTCCATAGCTGCTCTGTTATGATCTTGCATTATAGCTTTTACATGTGTTGATTCTGCAATGTAGTCTGTTAAATCTACAAAAAAGCCTTCGTTTGCTATTGGTAAATCGCCACCTTGAAAGTAAATGATGTCAGGACTTATTTGACCTGTTCGATATGCGATAGGTACAGCATCGACATAGCGGCCAGCAGGAGCACCTAATACTTCTAGCTTAACATACATTCCTTTAGCAGCCATTCCTTTTTCAACTGCCTCTACCATTTCTGCAACACCTGGTTCTGTTATAGATACGTCTTTGCAAAGATACGTAACTGTAACAGGATTATCTGCAGTTCCTATAGCCCCTGAAGAACCTGATGAGCCTGATCTTTCTCCACCACCACCTGAAAACATTGGTAGAGCCAACAACAAAGTTACAACACTAATACATACTAGTTTTTTTGTCATACTTCATCTCCTTATTAAATTCTATATATACATCCGTATATATTACTCTTTTATTCCTCCACCCATAACATCTTTTGCGTAATATTTTAAAACAAATGGGTAGAGTAGTAGTATTGGCACAATTGCTACAACAATTGTTGCCGCTTCTAGTGCGCCATAATCTACTTGTGCAAGTTCGTTAAAGTTAAAAAGATTTTGTTGACCAATGAGAGATGATGTGTCTCCTAATACAACAAACTGACGTAATATAACTTGCAGAACGGTATCCTCTGGTTGTGTAATATACAGCGTTGCCTTAAAGTATTCATTCCAGCGCACAACAGCATAGAACATTGTAATTGTTGCAACTCCTGCCTTTGTTAATGGTATAATTATCTTAAATAGCATACCAAGATGTCCAATACCATCAATAGTTGCAGCCTCGTACAATGATTTCGGTACAGCTTCGAAATATCGCATCATAATTATTAGATAATAAACATTCACTGCTAAGACTAAAATGACTGCCCATTGGCTTCCTATAAGACCTGTTTTAATCATGACTAAATATTCAGGAACGAGTCCTGGGTCAAAAAGCATCATTATGATTAAAAAAATCATAATTGGTTTTTTTAATGTTAGACCTGGACGGGTGAGTACATAGGCTGCAGTAGTTGTAAGTAACATGTTTAAGAATGTTCCAACAGCAGTTATAAAAATTGAGTTAAATATAGCAGGTACTAACACTGGATGGCTAAAAACAATTTTAAAGTTTATTAAATTAAATCCACTTGGTAGTATTTCAATACCAGTCATACTTGGTGATAGAGAAGGATCTGAAACTGAACGAGCAAAGATGTTTAACAATGGCACAATCATTGTTAAAACTATGCATGAAAAAATGAGCATTAAAAATATTTGACCAATAGATATTCTTTTAATCATATTACCATACTCCTTTTCCGGTAAACTTTCTTGAAGTAATATGTGTTACAAAAACCAGGAATACTCCAACAACACCTTTTACTAGCCCAACTGCTGTTGCAAGAGAATATTGACCTTGCCCTATACCAATTCTATATATGTATGTATCTAAAATATCAATAGTGCTCATTACGGCATCATTAGAAAAGTTTAATACTTGATCAAAACCAGCATTGAGGAAAAATCCAAGGTTTAATATAAACATTGTAACCATTGGTGTTACAAGTGCTGGCAAAATAATATAACGATTTATTTGCAATCTATTTGCACCGTCTATTTTTGCCGCTTCATAGAGTGTAGGATTAATTGCTAAAATTGATGTAAAAAAGATAATACTATCCCAACCAAGACTCCTCCACATTTCTGAATAAAATAGAACCCAAAGTATTTTAGATCTGTCAGTCATAAAGTCAATTGGTTCTACACCGAACCAAGCCAGGACTTCGTTCGCAGCTCCACCAGAAATTGACAAAGCCGATGTCCAAATTCCAGCAATTACTATCCATGATAAAAAGTGAGGGAGATATGATGTTACTTGGACAAATTTTCTAAAAAAACTAAGGCGAAGTTCGTTTAAAAGGATGGCGAAGAGAACAAAAAAAGGAAATAGTAAAACGTATTTCATTAAACTAATTATAAGAGTGTTTTGTAGAATGCTTGCAAAGTCAGGGCTTGCAAAAATCATTTCAAAGTATTTTAAGCCTTGCCATACCCATGCACTTCTCGCTTTGTAATCATAAAAAGCTAATCTCATATTAAAAATAGGAAGTACTCTAAAAACTATAAAGAAAATTATTGTAGGAGCAATGAGTGCATATAGTACACGTTCAGACCAAAGTTTTGCTCTAAGAGATCTTTTATTTGTAGGCTTATTACTATTTTTCAATTTACTCTCCTTATATTAGTTTATTGGTACTTCAATATTTAAAAGTGGTGCATGTTGCTGTGCTCCATATACATCTCTATCTCCAATTGTGCCTGAAGATATTTTTCTGTTGTAAGTTATTTTTATTCCTAGTGCTGCATCAAAGTATACTATTTCTAAAATATCTGTTTTATCTAAGTTATAAAGCTGAGAGATAAAATCTTTAGTAAAAATATTTAATAGTTTAATTTTTTCGTATATTTCTAGAGAGTCAAATAATATATCGAGTGTTATCTCAAAGGGACCAGAGTTTTTACTTCTTAGCACCTTTGCAAGTTTAGATAATTTTTTCAATTTTTACCCCCTTGAACAGAATACTTGATGGGGAAAAATTCACATGGATTTGTAACACTCATAAGATGGTACACAGAAAATTCATATACTTCACCAAATTCTATGTCACTTGGTGCAAATGGAAACGCTAGGTTTCCCGCGGTGGATTTTCTTCCTTCATACCCGTAATGTAAAAATGTTGATCTCACGGAACTACAAATGGTAGATGCGAGCTCTTGCGTTTTTGCTATTACTTCAAAGAGTACGCCTATTTCATGAGGTAGTTGTTTGCAAGGCTCAGATTCACCCATTACGC
Source organism: uncultured Treponemataceae bacterium (assembly GCA_964372135.1). Lineage (GTDB taxonomy): Bacteria > Spirochaetota > Spirochaetia > Treponematales > Treponemataceae > CAYJFX01. The sequence continues at coordinate 3,781 of CAYJPS010000061.1, forward strand.
CATCTTTTCCGTAATTATAAAAATTAATAGAGTAGTGGGATGCATTTATTTCTTTGTATTGTTCTGCGATACTTTTTTTAACTTCTTCTTCGATACATTCTATGTTTTCAATGAGTAAGGGTTCACGAATTCCAGCAATGACAAATGTTCTATATGCTGCCACGCGAGCTCCTTCGAGCTTTATTGTATAGTCAGTTACGTTTTCAATGTCACTACCAAATACATTGACTTTACCGCCGTCAACTTCTTCAAAAGTGCATTTTGATAGGTTTAATGTAATTCCAGGTCCATGAAGAATGTAGGGGTGATCTTTTTCATAAAATGTATGAGCTGCAACACTTACGCTCGTACAGATTCTCTTTGGATTGGTGGGATATACTTGAAAGTGGTTCTCAAACAGAACCCCTATCATACAATCTTTTGTAGTTCCAACATCACAACAAAGCGCACCACACTCGAGAATTTTACCTAGGTGGTATGCAAGTGCTTTATCAAATCCTGCATGCATTGCAACAGCAGCAAATGGTGCAGGGTCATATGCTCTACCACATACTATGAGTTTTGCTCCTTCTTCTAATGCATCAATGATTGGTTCAACACCCATTTGTGCAACAATGTCAGTTGTTTCATCAAGACGTTCTTTTGTAAGGTTTGGTATATTATTTCCAAGTGGATGAATTCTATCATTTTCTAAGTAATCTCGAACAACATTTTTTGCGATATCTGCATAGATAACTGCTTGTTTAACTGGTTTAAGATTATTTTCTCGGAATATTTCATCAATAATTGTCAGTGTCCAGTCTATGTGTACTCTTGCGCCGCTTCCTCCTGCAGAGCCAATAATCACAGGAATATCTAAACGGTTTGCACCTTCTATTATTCTGTACAAGTCTTTTTTGCAAGCAGTTTTGCTTACGATGGCAACACCTTTGCCAAGCTTGTGTGGCCCTGCATCGGTAGAGCCTGCATCAACGACAATTGCATCTGGTTTTTCTTTAAGTCCAAGTTCAAATGAATCATCAGGGAATCCATATCCTAAGATTCCACAAGGAGAAAGTATTTTAAACTGGCTTAACCTTTTCACAATATGCCCCACAAAATAGCCACAAAACGCACATAAACAATCTATAAAGATATTTGAATTATAGATGATTTTTTTTACATATATAATTGTAACACTGAAAATCTTTGTTGTCAATTGAAAAAAAATTAGGAGTTTTTGTTTTCATAGAAAAAGAAAAAGAGGACAGGATTATGTCCTGTCCTCTTTGGTGTTTAACGTAAGGTTGTTAAAAGTTAAAGTTGTCTGGATCAGAGCCAACTCGTTCATTTTTATTCAAAGCGTTAATTGCACTCATGTCATCATTAGTTAGTTCAAAATCAAATGCTTGAATATTTGAAGCTATTCGTTCTTTTGTAACCGACTTGGGAAGTACAATAACATTTCGTTGAATATTCCATCTAACAATGATTTGAACTGGCGTTTTGTTGTATTTATTAGCAAGTTCATTTATTGTTGGGTCTTGTAAAAGTGGGGCACCTTGTCCACCTAGAGGACTCCATGCTTGTACTGCTATGTTTTTAGACTGGCAATAATCAATGAGTTCTTGGTTTGAAAAGTATGGGTGAGATTCGATTTGGTTTACCATTGGCAAAATCTTTGCTATTTTAAATAGTTCTTCTAAATGATGTATGTGGAAATTACTTACACCAATAGCTCTAACTCTTTTTTCTTCATATAGCTTTTCCAAAACTTTCCATGCATCTAATCTTCCATCCACAGGCCAGTGAATAAGATATAAATCAACATAATCTGTTTGTAGCCTTTCTAAGCTTTCTTCAAAAGCCTGCTCATTTCGACCTTGTCTAATATCATCATTCCAAAGCTTTGTTGTTAAAAATATTTTGCTTCGATCAATTCCACTATTTTTAATACCAATTCCAACGCTTTTTTCGTTTTGATAAATCATAGCTGTATCGATGTGTCGATATCCGCACTCCAGAGCATTTTTAACTGCTTGTTCTGTCTCTGCGCCATCGTTAGATTTAAATACTCCAAGTCCAACTACAGGAATATCTACTGAATTACTTAATGTTACATTTGTCATATAAGCTCCTTAATTTATATGGTATAACGTGCTTAATTAAAAGTCAAGGATTAAATAATTTTTTTTGCAATATCTATCAGAATTTCCCTTTCATTCATACCTGGGTCATCAATGGTCATTTTCAAAAGTTCTGATAATACATATCCGATTTGTTTTCCTTTTGGGATACCTATTTCAATTAAATCTTGTCCAGTTACCTTTAAATCTTTTAAACTAAAAACATGTGGCTCATTAAGTGCACTATGTATTCTATCCTTAAACTCAATCAGATTTGCACTCCAAGGACCTTTTTGCAAAAGCGCAGGTGAGTTTGTCATACCCGAAACATCTGCAATACGAAGGTCAAATAGATCTTCAATTACTTGTTCAACCGTTTTTCCAAGTCCTTCTGGAGGAGTAATACGAACAATAAAGCGACGCACAGCAGCATCTGACCACGTTGATTCATAGTGGAACATGTGATGTTCTACAAGGTGGCTTACATAGCGAATTGTGTTATTTGAAAAACGCAGCTTTTTTAAAACAGTTTCAACTGTTTTACTTGATTCTTTTTCATGATTAAAAAATGTAATTTTTTCTCCATCTATTTTACGTGTTTTAACCTTTCCAATATCATGAAAAAGAGAAGCTAAGCGTATTGTAATATCCTTTTCGGCTGGGATACGTGCAAAATCGCAGGAATAAAACAAATGGTCAAGTACATCAAATTGATGAAAGCCTCTTTTATCTGCTTGGGTAACATCTCTTGCCTCAAGTAATTCTGGTAAAAAAATTTCAAGTATTCCAGTTTGTTCCATGAGCTTTAAGGCTATAGAAGGTTTATTTGATAAAAGCATTTTCGAAAACTCATCTCTAAAGCGCTCGATGCTTATGTTCTTTGTTATTGGTATTGCTTTTTTTATTGCAGAAAATGTATTTTTTTCAATTGTAAAATTAAGTTGACTTGCAAAACGAATTGCTCTAATTGGTCTAAGCCCATCTTCAGAAAACCTATCTTCTGCTTTACCAACAGTCTGTATTACCCTTTTTTTTATGTCTTTTTTGCCATTAAAAGGATCAATAATATTTCCTGATTCTAAGTTAAGCGCTATAGCATTTATGGTAAAATCTCTTCTTGATAGGTCTTCAACAATACTTGCCGTATACTGAATTGCATCTGGATGTCTACCGTCTGAATAATCACTTTCTGTTCTAAAGGTGGTTACTTCAACATGTTCTCCCATAAACAGTACGGTAACAGTACCATGTTCAATGCCTGTTTCTATAACATGATTAAAAAGCTTTGATACTTCATCTGGACGTGCGTTTGTTGCTATATCAAAATCTGAAGCATCTTTTCCACTAAGCATATCACGGATAGCACCACCTACGAGCCATGCTTCATAGCCAGAGTTTATAAAAAAAGGAGCCATTTTTTGTAATATTAGAGGAATGCTAATAGTCTTAAACATAATCTAAGTATAGCATAATTTATTGTTATAGGGAATATGTTAAAAAAATGAGCTTTTCTGTAATAAAAAAATAGTGTATACTATTACTATGAATGTACTGATTTTTACTGGTGGCCTTTATCCTAGTAGGGATGCATTTGATGCCTTTTTGCATCAAAGTGATTCTATAGATTTTACGATTGCTGCAGATTCTGGATTTGATACTGCTATGGAGTTAGGGTTTCGTTGTGACGTTGTTATTGGAGACATGGATAGTATTCGTAATATACGAATTTTAAAATCTATGCAAAATGTAGAAATTTTAGAACATCCAAAGGACAAGGATTTTACTGATACTGAATTAGCTTTATTGGAAGCAAAAAAAAGAGGTGCAACAAAGATACTACTTGTAGGTGGTGATGGAGGTAGGCTTGATCATACGCTTGCTCTTCTTAAACTATTAAAAAAAAATGACGTACCACTTATATGGCTTTGTAAAGAGCAGATTGTGTATGTTCTTGATGAATTCAAATGTAATTATAAGCAAATTTGCGTTTCTCCAGAAGCAAATGTATCGGTATTTATGCTAGGAAAATCTGGTTGCATTCATTCTAAGGGATTAAAATGGGAATTAAATTCTCTTGATTGGGAGAAAGATGAATATAGCGTAAGTAATAGAATAAGCGATGATAACGCTCTAAATAACAAACCAATAGAGTTTTCTGTTATTAAAGGTAGCTTTATGCTCATTGTGCCATATTCGACTCTATAAGACATAAAATAATACTAAAAAAGATGTAATATTGTTTAGTGAATGTGCAATGCATATTGGCATAAGACGCTTGTATTTTATGTAAAAAATACGCAATAGTATTCCTGACACGAATGAACTGAACATTGCAATAAAGCCTAAATACAAATGCCCAATTGAAAATAATAATACGATAGAAATTTCTAATAATACCTTAATAAACACGTTAGTATTTACACTTATTCGATTTTTTATGGGTAAGTTATCCCATATACGCCACAGTTTTTCTGGTAAATATACTCTAAAGATTACTTCTTCAAAACATGCTAAAACAATCACTGAGAATAAAAACCATGCCCATAAAAAAAGCGTTTCTGGCGGATTTGCTACCATGGATATACTTGCGTATGATATTATTTTTGATAAAAAGTTGAAAAGTAAACCTATACATTGAAGAGCTAAAAAAGTTAGTACACTCATCAATGAGGTTTGTGCGAGTGTTTTTTTTTGTAAATTCTGTTTATGTATTGAGATAATTCCATCATCTGTAAAACGTAGTATAAAGTAAACTATTAGGCAAGAGCGCATAACAATCATAAATGGATCATAGTTCAGATCAAAAACAATAGCTTTTTGAGGCTCTACACCAAAAGAAGGAGCTATAAAAACGAAAAAAATAATAAAAAATTCAAAGAAATCAAATAATAAGTGTTTTTTTTTCATACGATATATAGTATAGTATAATAAAAGGAAGATTATGTATACAGTTGTTCCAGTATTAGTTATACTTTTTATACTCTTTGTGTTAGTACGTATTGCCGTTGTTTTTTCAGGTGCAATTACGTTTTACGCTACTGGATTAGACGCGGGTTTTTCTTTTGCTGAAATTTCTCTACTTTGGAAGCTTTGTTCAGCCTCTGAAATTGATAACCCATCTTCAGTATTTGTTTCTGTTGGAGCTATTGATAAAAGCATCGCACAAGTAAAACAAACAAGCCGAATCGATGGAACAGAAGATTCACCTAAAATAAAAAAGCTCTTAGCTACACTGTATGAATACAGAACAAAGATTGATTTGGATCCTAGAAAAAATAAAGGATTAAAGAGTACAAAGTCAATAAATATTGGTCAAAGACTACATATACTATTAAAAGGGTATGGTGTGTTTTCGTCTCAAGTTGTTAATAATGGACGTGAGCTAGTAATATCACTTCCTTTGAGAGATAAAAAAGTTGTTCTCGCTAGTGCAGATTGGGTAAAAAAAGATATTTCAGTGTACTTTTATAGGTATGATGATGCTTCCTATGTGTTTGATGCACATGTGCGAAGTTCAATGCAATTTGGTAGCCATGTATCGCTTTTTTTGCCACATACCGATAAAATTCTTCGCACACAAAAGCGATCAGCTATTCGTTGTGATTGTAATTTACGAGGTTTTATTTTTGTCCAAGCACTACAAGAAGAGAGCATTGATGAGTCAAGTATTCCTGGCCTAAAATGTTTAGTTGAGAATATTTCTGAAGATGGTGCACTGATTAGAATTGGCGGTAAGGGTAAAACAAAATTAAAGTTACGCCTAGAATTTTTATTGGAAGATTCACCAATTGTAATGTCAGGAATTGTACGAGGGGTAGAGTACAATGAAGAGCTTAACATTTCAAGGTTGCATTTTCAAAGTTTAAGCATAGATGAAGATTCTAGAAATAAAATCTTAACCTATGTCTATACATTTTTAACGGAACATAAAGATGGTGTTGCACCAAATAAGCAAAATGACTATAATATAAACGGAACAAGTACAATAACAACTCAGCCGACAGCACAGTTAGTAAGTGCTTCTGAAGTTGTTGAAAAAAAACAAGCTGTAGAAGCAATGCTTAAGAGCGGTAATTAATGCTTATTAAACAATTACGAGGATATTTATGAAAATTCATGCGAAAGTAATTATTCCAATAGTATGTATTTTTTTTACATGTAACATATTTTCACAATCGAGTGAAAGTTTATTGCGCGATTTTGCTAAGGGAAATATTAACGAAAAAATTGCAATTGCAAATTCCGCAAATTCAGAAGGAATAGCACAAAGTGAATTGTGGGAAGCAGGTTTTAACTTTGTAAATACACATTACACCTTATTGTCGGATGATAGTGATTTTATTAGTTTGGCGCGAACACTCGTTCAAAAAAGTAGCGTAAACGATATTGACAGGTTATTACCACATCTAAAAGAATTGTTTTCACTTGCGCAAAATCCCGCACTTGTTTTAGACCTCTTAACAGTATTTTCTTCCATAACGGGTAAAACAGATGAAATTGTTGCTATGGTAAATGAGTATGCTCAAAATTTATTAGACTTGGGCGCTAATGCTGATAAAGACATGCTTTATTTAACTATTGAAGTTTTGGGTAACTTTGCAGATGCTTCTTCCTTTCCTGTTTTATTTCAAGCCTATACAGATGGCAGTGAAGCAGGTACTTCTGACATAGCATTTAAATCTCTTTCGAGTTTAGACGGTGGTAGTGAAAACTATATTCGTTCTCTTATTGAAAATGGTACAACAAGTGAAAAATACTATACATTGTTGCTAGTTTTACAAAATTCAAAAAATTCTGATTTTTTTCGCGCAGAAATGTCTGAAAAGTCTCTTTCTAGTACTATAATAAATATAGGTGATGTTTCCACTGTTGATGATTACACAATTGCATTGCAAATGGAAGCAATTCGTGAATTGCAACGAATCTCTTGGACTCGCTCTGCTAACTTGATAAAAGATTATTATCTTGTAGCAAAAAAGCAATTTGAAGTTGGGCGTTTGCCTGATGAGTCGTTTGTTGAAGTGATCCAAGCATTTACTGCCTTATCTTCGGGCAATGCAGGACAGTATCTAACAGAATTTCTTGAAGAGTTAAACAAACTTCAAGAGGAGAACAAAGCCTATAGTAAGCCGGTAGCGCTTGCTGTGATACAATCTCTTGGGCTGTTGGGAGATAAAATAGCCTTTGATGCTTTGTTGTATACAACATATTTATCATACCCTGAGGATATCATTCTCGCAGCAAGAGATGCCTTGGTTACTTTGAAGTGGTAAACGCAAAAGATCAACTTTTTTTCTCACCAGCTGTTTTAGCGGCAATTACATTAGCTTTAATAATCTATTTGGATATAATTCCTATACGTAATCGGAATATGTTTAATTCTTTATTGCCTAATGAATCTATTGTAACATTAGAAGGTTATATTGAATCAAATCCAACTAAAACATCTAGTGGTAAATTCTATTCTGTAAAAGCTCAAATAGTTTCTGTATCAAGCAGTATTGCAAGTTCTGCGGCTCAAGGGGATATACAGGCATTAATCCCCAGTAATATTGTAGAAGCCTTATACCCAGGGAAGCTATATTCAAATACCTATGATATGGCTCGCAGCTCTGTTCCACTCATAGAACAGGGGCTCCATTTTAAATCTTCTGCTCGTTATTTGCCACAAAGTAATAATAGTGCATCTCATAGAAATGAACTACCTCTGTATATTTTAAATAATGTTGAAGATTTGGGATGGAAAACTCAAATTGATAAAATACGTTCGAACTTTCGATTAGAATTTAAAAGAGTTTTGTTTGCTTGGAATGATGCGGGAGGTTTGCTTCTCGCACTTTTATCAGGGGCAAGAGAGTATACTGATGAAAATCTTTCTGAAGGATTTAAGAATGCTGGTTTATCTCACATCTTAGCGTTATCAGGTATGCACTTATCTCTTTTTGCATCAATGGCATTAACTGGAGGTAAGTTCCTTGCTGGCAAAAAAACTGCTACCATACTATCTCTCATAGCTGTTATAGTTTTTGTATGGTTTGCTGGTCTATCACCTTCCTTATTTAGAGCACTGGTCTGTACATTGATAGCAACTATGTTGCAGTTTTGTGCTTTGCCAGGTGTATCGGGTAATTCTGAAATCATATTTCGTTTTATAAGCCCTTCATTTAGTACAATTCGGCTTATGCGCATTTTATCGCTTTCTTTTATCATACATGTTTCATTATTCCCGAACGACGCATACACAGCAGCATTTATGCTTTCTTATTCAGCACTTGTAGGTATTTCCTTTGCCGAGTATTTTGTTAAACCATACCTTGTGAGATTTTTATCTCATTACATATCGACGCCTCTTTCTGCCGCTATTGGTGCTCAAATATGTACATCACCAATCACAGTTGCTCTTTTTAGTAGATTAACTCCAATTGGTATACTTTCTTCTGTTATTGTTTCACCCTTAGCACTTAGCTTTTTGATGATTGGATTTTTTTGTATAACAGTAAGTATGGCTATCCCCTTTCTTTTATATCCATTTGGTGTTATAATACAAATGATGTACAGCGTGTTAGAATATGTGGTATTGTGGTTTGCTCAATTTCCACCAATAATTTTTTAGTTGTAAATAGAGCTGTTAAGGATAGTATTAATAATGAGTAAAAAAATAGATTACAATTCGCCCCAAGCATTAAAAGCCTTTTTAGAAAGTCGCGATATGGCTATGCAAAAAAAGTTTGGTCAAAATTTTTTAGTTAATGCTAGCGCTAGAGAAAAATTATCTGATATGCTTTCTGTAGAAGAAGGTATGAAAGTGTGGGAAATAGGCCCAGGTTTAGGAGCTTTAACAGAAGGCGTTCTTGAAAGAGGCGCAACTGTAACAGCATTTGAAATTGATAGAGGTTTTGCTTTAGCCTTACACGATATTTTTGAAGACTATGAAGAAAAGGACAAGTTTTCAATTGTTCTAGGTGATGTATTAAAAACATGGAAGTGCGAAGCCGAAAAGGGTATTCCTTCAAGATTATGTGGGAATCTTCCGTATAACATTGCAGCTACAATTATTGCCGATACTATTTCTGCCGGTGTTAGGTTTGATCGCTGTGTATTCACGGTTCAAAAAGAAGTTGCACTTCGTATGGCAGCAAAACCTGGTACAAGTGATTATTCCTCTTTTTCAGTTCTTTGTCAGTGGGCCTATGATATTACTCCAATTATGGATTTATCAGGAGGTAGTTTCTGGCCAAGACCAAATGTTGATTCTCGCTCTGTATTGTTTACAAAAAAAGATAATTTTCCTAATTGTAAAGATTCAGATCATTTTATGAAAATACAGCGTTCTTTGTTTGTGTCAAGGCGAAAAACAATAAAAAACAACTTAAGCAAGTTTTATTCCAGTACGGAAAAAGCAGAAGAAATTCTTCAAAAAGCTGGAATTGACCCTAGTATTCGAGCTGAAAAACTAGATGTAAGTACACTATTGCATTTAAGTGATGTGAGCTATGAAAATGGTGGTATTTTGTGAGTATAAAAGAAAATGTTATTACTATTCAAAAGAGAATACAAGAAGCAGCAAAAAGATGTGGACGAAATCCTAAAAGCGTAAGGCTGATGGCTGTTAGTAAGTTTCACACTAAGGAAGAAGTTTTAGAAGCTTATGAGTGCGGTATTAAGCTTTTTGGCGAAAACAGAGTACAAGAAGCAGCTGAAAAATTTTCAAATATTACTATACCTAATGCTGAATTACATTTGATTGGAACATTACAAAGAAACAAAGTTAAGAAAATACTACCGCTTGTACATTGCATTCAGTCGGTTGATAGAATAGAATTGTTGCAAGAAATTGCTAAGCATGAAGAGTTCAAAGGTGTAAAACTATTACTAGAAGTTCATACAGGTGAAGAGTCAAAAAA
>CAYJPS010000062.1:0-13419 GCA_964372135.1 uncultured Treponemataceae bacterium
TATTACGATTTGCTGTACCCGACTTACAAAGCGCAAAAGCCCTCTGTCAAATTGCTAGTCAAACATCAATGCCACTCGTAGCAGATATTCACTTTGACCACACATTAGCTCTTGAATGCTTAAAGGGAAATATAGCAAAAATTCGCATAAATCCAGGCAACATTGGGAGTAAAGAAAAGGCTTCGATTGTTGTAAATGCTTGTAAAGATAGAGGCGTAGCGATTAGAATTGGAGTTAATGCGGGGAGTTTTCCGAAAGATATTGAAAACAATGTATTGCTTGGAAATATAACTCGAGCGCAAGGTCTTGCTCAAACAGCAGAACGTGAAATCGAACTATTTGACGAATTAAACTTTGATAATTACATTGTATCTATGAAAGCATCGAGCATTCAAGAAACAATAGACGCAAATGAAGCCTTCTTTTCCATGCATCCTAGCATTCCTCTTCATATTGGAGTTACAGAAGCAGGACCTCTAATTGGGGGGATTGTAAAAAGCACTGTTGCATTTACGCATCTATTATCAAAAGGCATAGGCTCTACAATACGTGTGAGTCTTTCTTCTAGCGCAGAGAATGAAATCATTGCAGGAAGAGAGATTTTACATGCCTGTGGTTTAATGAATGGTGGTGTAAATATTGTATCGTGCCCCAGATGTGGGCGAAACGGCTTTGACGTCCATGCCTTTGTAGACAGGTGGCAAACAAAGCTCATGTCTCTCGATAAGAATATTACCGTAGCGGTTATGGGCTGTAGTGTTAATGGACCAGGAGAGGCTAAACATGCCGATATTGGCATAACGGGAAGTAGTACAAGCGCTGTAATTTTCAAAAAGGGAAAAGTTGTCAAAACTATTAAAAATGAAGATGTAAATATACTCATAAAAGATGCCGATAATGCATTTATAGAGGAATTAAAATCTTTGTGAAAAAAATTACTATTATTCTAATTATTAGTATGTGTCTCTCATGCATAATATTTGCTCAAGATGTAAATTTGGAACGGCCTAATCAAGAAAGGTTGGCTAAATTTATTTTAGCTGAAGCCCAAATTGCGTTTGAATATAATGATTTTCCGAGCGCATTTACACTTGCACAAGAAGCAAGAGATGCAAGACTTTCAGAAAGTAGGTGGTCTGTCCACACCTTAGAGACAGAGCTTAGAAAGCCAAATGCACAACGAATTGGAAAAGACATAGAACAGCTATTGTATTTTTTCAAAAGTAGGCAAGATACCAATGTAGTAAGCATTATAGAACGTGTTTTATACGACTATAGTTATGAAGATTTTGACTTTTCAATTGATAATGTACTTTCATATTTGAGACAATCTGAGAACTATCCAGAAGCAGATTACTTACTTGGGAGATTATATTTTAATGAAGGCGAGCTAGAGATTGCAGAGTCCTATTTTACTCGCGCTTATGACAATAGGTACTTACTAGATGTTAGTGATGTTCAAATTGACATCTTATATTCAATGGCTGATTTATTTGCAGTAAGGCAAAATTGGAATGCTTTTGAAGAAGTACTTTTATTAGTTGCTTCAGAAGATGAATCATATTATCAAGATGGAAAAGCATCTCCATTTTTGCATTCTATAACATCTGCCTTAAAAAATGGCATGGACCCTGACAGATTTTTCTTGCTGTTCCGAAATGATTACTATAAAAGTTTACAAGCTTGGAATTATTTAACGTATTACTACGAGGATAATGGATATTCCGAAAAGGCTTTAGAGGTTGCATTACTGTTTACCACCTCAGCACTGCACAGAATTGATGAAGTTTTAGAGGATAGAGATATTAATTATTCCTACACTGATTTACAAAGCTTTTTTAGCGATGTTTCTCTATTTAATGATATTGCTGTGTGGGCAGAAAACAATTACTTCTGGGAAGGATTTTACATGCTCGCAAAATTGAGTAGAGAGCAGGGTTACGGTGATTTTGCTACAAGTATTTTTATAAATTTAGCTTCTGAATGTCCTGTTCATGAATGGCGCACTCTTGCTGAAAGAGCCTTACAGTAGGACATAAAAAAAGGAGCTTTGAGAAAGCCCCTTTTATTTTTTACCAAACTTTTACTGAAAGACTCATATAATTTCCCCAAGTGTTTTTGTAGGAACCAGAGTTAACAGGTTTAAATGATTTATTAAGTGTATCAGGCTCTGTGTGATGTGTAAACGATAGTGTATAACCGAGATTCAACGATAGTGGTATATCTTTCACAAAGCGTAAATCTAACTCAGCATTTGCCCCAACTGAATGAATCCATTCGTATGTTCCGTCAGTAAGGAAGTATTTTGTACCAGCATTTACATCACTGTAGTCAAGTTTATCTGAAATATAGTTTCCATCGTTTTCGTTAAGTCCATGTCTTACGAGCGAATATTGCAAACTTGTTTTAAGATACCAAAACGGTATTGCGTTTGCGGATATTTTCAGTTCATCAGAATTAGGATGCAGATTATATCCTAGATTTTCACCATGATTGACGTAGTTTGTTTCCATTCTTACATCTTGGTCATACCATGGGACAATTGCACCTGGGTGTGTATACATATACGGTTCAACTTTTGTATATTGAAAATTGAATGTTACAAGTGGTGAGTTTGGTATAGCAACATTTAATCCTGTTTGGTATGCATACATATTTCTATCTTTATGAAAAAAGTCTTCTGATGCTAAATTTAGTTCATCCATAAAAATATTAAAATAAAAGTTTGCATGTTTAGGTGCATTTATGCCAAATGAAAGTCCCATCTGTAGATTATCAAAATCTCCAATCATGTTCTGATAGAAAAAGGGTATCATTCCAGGTATTAGGTATCCCAATTCAAATCTTTTTGGCCAAATAGCTGTACTATTTATCCCGAGATAAACATAATCTCCTATAAATACTTCTCCCATAAAGGCTGAAAAAGCATTTTGAAATGTAGTAGCATCAGTTTTTATTCCTGATTCTCTATAATATTCTAGAATTCCAGTCATAGATGATAAACTGATGAAGTCTACAGGCCGTAAGTACATTTCAATTCCAGTAAAAGGCTGTGCAGTTTCTGAAAGAAGCAAGTTTCCATTTCCTGTTCCCCAGTCTCTTCTAATTCGAGCAAAACTTAGACCAAGACGATTATCAAAAAATGATGCAGAAAATTCAGGCTCTAATTGAACTGCTGCCATTAATTCCTCAGAAGCTCCAGCAAAATTAGAAGGGTCATCAATATAGTATAAATATCCACCCCAAAACTGGGAGAAACTGTACGGCTTATATGCGTTGTAATCAAGCTTCATTATTCCCATACCCATATTGACGTTATATGAAAAATTTGTTCCCAAATCGCCCACTATATAGAGCGTTAACCAATCAAAATTTGAAATATTTGGCTCATTAAAATTTGATGCAAGATTTATTTCAAAATTAGCACCAATTTGAGCTGTTGCAGGAAAGCTTTCTTCAGTGCTTTCATATCTATAAAAGCCTGTAGATCCTATAGTTCCAACACCTTGCCAAAAAGTTGCATCTTTAGGAATATATGTTGGTTGAGCCGGTTTCAGTCTTTCAATTGTATCTCTAATTGTTTTTGTTTCACTCGATGAAATATCGGGATGATCTATTGCATCATACAAAGTATCTAGAACTAAATCTAAAGAGTATGGGCGAGAATTATGAAGATATTTTGTGTAGCCTCTCAATTCAATGTAGTCAATAATATCGTATACTGGATCATCTAAATCTACAGACAAATTTGTTTGAGAAAAAGAAAAATTTATCGCACATAAAGATAAAACAACACATAATAAAAATCTTTTCATTATTTACACTCCTAATTAATAAAACAATCCTATACCAAAAGAAAATTCATACCAATTATCCTTTCTCCAATCGGTATTAAAAAGTTTATGCACAGCTGTATCAACGAATTCGATTCTGTTTCCTACTTTATCAGCAAATTGCACAATATCTATGCCACCACTAATACGACCTACAACACTTCTTGCTCTATTTAAGTATCCTGTAATTTCAAGTCCTGCGCCATACCATCCATCCTTTGGGTTCATAGTAGTTCCAGTAGAATCGTTATATCCAAAAGCAAAATCTATAAATGGGCTAATTTGCATTTCAAAGTCTAAAATGCTTGTCCAATCCCAAAGACCATATCCAACCCAATCTGTTTGCCATACCTTTATTGGAAGATCAAAGTTAACTACAACTGCTGAGTTTGTATTGATATCATCATTTTGAATACCTCGAACTCTAGAGCCAAGTTCGCTCGTGTCATTTGTTTTCGTAAATAAGTACATTCTAGATTTAATACCAAGGTGTTCAAATGCCTTAAAGTACTCTAAATTAACGTCACCAGAAATTGAAAAACTTTTTTTATAGGTTTCAATAATCATACTTTGTGAAAATGATCCTCTAAAACCATTTTTGAAATTTCCAACCCAGTCAACACGCCCAAGTGAAAAACCGTGTCTAAGCGTAATATTTGTATCAATTAAGTCTTCATTACTTGTATCGATAGTAAAGTCCGTTGGATCCCAATAGTACGATACTCCAAGACTTGGAACCCATGATATGTTTCCCAAATTCTCTGTGCGTGCTAAAGTTACAGGCATGGATAATGATGCACCTTCTGTTAGATAGAACATATCATTATACTCTTCATACCCTGGATCAAATGTAACACCTTGTGAAATGCTTCCCTCAAGTGAGACAACATCATTAAATTTTTGTGACATACTTAATGATGTATTAAAACTTGCATCTGGGATTTCATTTCCTATGGTGTACGAAAGACTTAGAGAATTATTCCACCTGCTGTCAAAAGTTCCGAGTTTAAAGGGTATTCCAAACGCAGTGTAAAGACCAACTATATGTTCACTTGTGTCATCCTCAGTATCAAACTCGTAGGTAATATCAAAATCTAGTGGGAGTAAAGTACCTAAAAAATTATAATGGTTAATTGCAAGTTTCAGTTCTAGACCATAATTTGAATCATATTTCGGGTAGGGAAGGCCAATGAGGTTAAAGGTATCAACTGTGGTAATAAGTAAGTCAACAAGAATTATTCCATCTTCGTTTATATCTTTATATGTTGGAAAGATTGTGGAGGAATCAAAAACGCGTATGTTTTGAAATTGTATCAATAAGTCTGCAAGGTAAGTTTCTAGCGCTTCCTTTGATTCAAATGTTCGATTAGTGTCGATTTCAACAGCTTGACGTAAGGGGTATTCACGTGTAGTACCAGTAATATTGCCAGTAATATCGTACGAAACGGTATTAATTTTATACTCTTGAGTGTATGCGCATAAAATAACAAAAGAAAAGAACAAAGACAACAATATTTTTTTCATAATAATCCTTTAGTGTAGTTCCATTATACACTTATTCTAAAAAAAAGTCTATACTACATAAAGAATTAATATACTACAAGCCACCTCGAGATACAACGGTCTTTAATGTTTTTGCAAGAATAGAAACATCCAGTGCAGGAGACATATTTTTTACATAGTACAAATCATACTGTAATTTTTTTGTTGTGTCTTCAACAGAAGGTGAGTGGTATTCACCAGATACTTGATCCCAACCTGAAATACCAGGCCTGATAAGAAGTCTTTGTTTGTAGTAAGGAACTTGTTTTTCGAGCTCTTCAATAAGCTCTGGACGTTCTGGGCGCGGTCCTATTAAACTCATTTCGCCTTTTAATACATTTATAAACTGTGGAAGTTCATCGATACGAGTTTTTCGCATTATATTGCCGAACTTTGTAATACGAGCATCGTTTTGGCCTGTTGGTGAAAAGTCATTGTTTGATACAGACATTGAGCGAAATTTTAATACAGTAAAATCTTGAGCTAGGTAACCTGAACGGACTTGTCTAAAGAATACAGGCCCTTTACTTTCAAATTTTATTATAAGTGCAAACAGTGGGTAAAATGGCAATGTTATTATGAGAAGGATTCCAGACATAAGAATATCAAAAAAGCGCTTTATAGGTGCATATATTCTTTTATTATTCAAATCAATATTTTCTAAAAACCACAACTCATTAATTTCTGTTAATGGTATTTTTCTTGTATAGGTTTCATAGAAATCGGCAACGGACACAAAGCCAACCCTATTTTTTAAGAGTGAAAATAAGTTATTTTGAATTTTTGCTGATAGACCCTTTTTTTCAATTACTACTATTTGTGAAACATTTTCAGTATGTACTGCTTGCAAAAACGTTTCAATTGTCTTAAATACTGGAATATTCTGATACGAAGTCTTGTTTGTCCTTTCATCAAAAATACCTACAATAGAATAGGACATATATGAAAGACCCTTGCTGTACTTGATTAATTCATCTAAAGCATCTGAAATGCCGACTACGCCAATTTTAGGCTCCTGTGATAGTCGAGAAAAGGCGAGAGTTAATAGATTTCGCCACAAAAGAAGAAGTCCACATGAAACTATACAATATAGAACTAGTATTGTTCTAGGTCCAATGGAGGTAAAAGGGAATAGATAAAACCATGCAAAACCAATAAATAATGAAAAAATAGCTGTTAACAGGATATTGATTCCACTCTTTACTTTATTATAAGCTCCTTCTAATGAGTATAGGCCTGCAATATATTGTAAGGTAAGCCAAAAAATAATAATTGGAATAAATTCTATGCTATGCCAGACATAACTATTAATAGAGTACATTTCAAAGTTTCTTAAGAATAATGCTATATATAATGAAATAAATAAAATAAAAAGGTCAGCTAAAAAGATCAAAAACTGTTTTCTTCGGCGATTTGGAATCATAATTTTCCTCTATAACAATAATAGCATATATACCATATGATTGCAATAAATATTCATATATTAGTTATATATTTTTTTCATGTAATACAGAAGATATGTATACCTGTTCATATGAATCTACCATAGTTTTTACTGTGAATGATTGTAAATACTGCTTACTAGAATTACTCTTTAGTTGCTTGTAAAGGTCAGCATTTGAAAAGACTGTAGTAATTTTTTCTATAATATATTCTATATCGTTTTCTACAACATAGCCTGCTTTTCCGTCCAAAATTTCAACTATTCCACCAACTTTAGAAGCTATTACAGGTATTCCACAAGAAAGGGATTCTATTATAGACATTGGAAGACCCTCATAATCTGAAAATAAAACAAATAGGTCGGCAGCTGAAATATAGGCTCCAGCATTAGGAATTTCTCCCATAAAAAAGAGATTTTCTGGAATACCCTTATATGTATCTTTATTTCCAATCCATATAAATGTATACTGTGGTAGCTTTTGAGCTACATCTATAAATAAATCAAGTCTTTTTGGCTTTGCGTCGCGTGCAATGCTTAAAATGATTTTTTTATTCTGAGACATAGTTTGTATTTTTTTTACTACTGCATTGTCAATACTGTTTTTGTTACCATCATTGATTGCATTATATATTACTTGTACATTATTTATGTTGTTTTTACTTAAATTTACTAAGTCATAATTACTGACAGCAATAATTTTAGCGCAGAATTTTTTTAGCACTTTTTCTAGTGGTAAAAATATTTTGTTTGCTTTTAAAATAGTGTCAAATCCATGGACTGTGTAAAAAGTTTTTTTTGTATAATATGGAAATGTGGCAAGTCTACCCAAAACACCAGCCTTTGAAGAATGCAAATGTATAATATCAGGCTTATAATTTTTTAAAACCTTTCTAATAAATAAAAAGGATTTTAAATCTCGTATAGGATGTATTTCTCTACACAGTGAGTTACATGGAATTCTAGTAATGTTACTGTTAAGCAAATTCCACATTGGCCCATTAGGCTTAGACATTACTATAACATCATGTCCCCTTTTGGAAAGTTCATTACTGAGTTCAACTACTACGCTCTGTGCTCCTCCTAAATCTGAAAGGGTAATTATCTGTACTATTTTCATTTTTGGCTATCCATAAAATCTTGGTAAGCGAGTTTTATTCCTTCTACTAGGGTAACCTTTGGTGTAAACCCAAGCTTAAAGAGCGTACTTGAATCCATAAGTTTTTTTGGTGTTCCGTTTGGTTTTGTTGTGTCCCAAATAATCTTACATTCTTTTTCGGGATTATCACCATATACCGTTTTATACACAATGTTTGCAAGCTCTTTTATAGGTAAGTCAGAGCCACTTCCAATATTTATAAAATCAAAAGCGCATGTTTTTGGATGTTCACCAATTCTAATATCACTTGCATTTTTTTCTTTCATTAAAAATATAAGGGCAGAAGCAAGATCTTCTGAGTATAAAAATTCTCTATAAGGGCTTCCGTCTCCCCATAGCGTAACTTCGTGCGAGGCGCTAGTTTTCGCTTCATGAAACTTTCGAATAATTGCAGGAAGTACATGTGAGTTTTGCAAATCATAGTTATCTCCAGGACCATAAAGGTTGGTAGGCATTGCAGATAAAAAATTTGTGCCATATTGAATGTTATATGCGGTACAAAGCTTTATAACAGCGATTTTTGCCAAGGCATAGGCATCATTTGTTGCTTCAAGTTCGTCTGTTAAAAGACTTGACTCTTTTAAAGGCTGTGCTGCCATTTTAGGATATATACAAGAAGAACCTAGATTAAGGAGCTTTTTTACGCCTGCTTTATATGCCGCATGCACCACATTAAAACCAATCATCATATTTTGGTAAATGAAGTCTGCAGGGAAGGTTGAGTTTGCTCCAATTCCACCCACCTTAGCCGCAGCTAAAAATACATAGTCGGGCTTCTCTGTGTTAAAAAAATTGTTAACTGCTTCTTGGTTTAATAAATCCAACTCTGCATGTGTTTTTGTAATTATATTTGTGAAACCTTCTTTTTGAAGGCCTTTTACTATGGCGCTTCCTACAAGGCCTCTGTGCCCTGCAACATATATTTTCGCATCTTTATTCATAATCTTACCTTTATATTTATCCACAGATTAAAGTTTTATATCTTCCACTGGATTGTTATTTTTTATCCACAGATTACACAGATTTATGGGATTTCTATTACTTACTCTTAAAAGACCGAAGGTTAAATAATAAACCATATACACACTAAAATATTCATCGTTCTGAATACATTTGGTGGTAGTTGGAAGCAAAATACAAAACTTCAAAAGTAATAATCTGCGTAATCTGTGTAATCTGTGGTTCTTCCTTACTCGTAGTAGTTTTGGGTTTCAAAGCCGCCATCTTTAAGATGTAATTCTTTTTTTGCAAGCTTTACATCGTTTTCTACCATCATTTTTACTAGCTCTGGTAATTGTACTTTTGGCTCCCAGCCAAGTTCTGTTTTAGCTTTTGTTGGATCTCCTATCAAAAGTTCAACTTCCGCAGGTCTAAAGTATCTTGGGTCAATTTTAACAATTTCCTTACCAGTTGCTTTATCATAACCGATTTCATTAATGCCTTCGCCCTTGTATTCAATTTCTATTCCTACTTCTTTAAAAGCCATAGTAATAAAGTCGCGAACGGTTGTAGTTATTCCTGTTGCCATGACATAGTCGTCAGCTTTATCTTGTTGAAGCATCAACCACATTAGTTCTACGTAGTCACCTGCGAATCCCCAGTCTCGTTTTGCATCGATGTTTCCCATGTAGAGGGAGTCTTGTAGTCCAAGTTTAATGCGTGCTACAGCACGAGTAATTTTTCTTGTTACAAATGTTTCTCCTCGAATAGGACTTTCATGGTTAAAGAGAATCCCATTACAGCAGTACATATCATAGCTTTCTCGATAGTTTACTACAATCCAATATGCATACAACTTTGCAACGGCATAGGGGCTTCTAGGATAAAATGGGGTAGTTTCTTTTTGTGGTATTTCTTGCACTTTACCAAAAAGTTCACTCGTTGATGCTTGATATACACGTACCTTTTTTTCCATACCTAAAAGGCGAATTGCTTCTAGAATGCGTAGTGTTCCAATACCGTCTGTATCGGCAGTGTATTCTGGAACTTCAAATGAAACTTGAACATGGCTTTGTGCACCAAGATTATAGATTTCATCTGGTTTTACTTCTTGTATAATGCGAACTAAGTTAGAAGTATCTGTTAAGTCACCATAGTGTAAAATAAAATTCTTGTTTTCTACGTGAGGGTCTTGATAGAGATGGTCAATTCGCTCTGTATTAAAGCTAGATGCTCTTCTTTTTATACCGTGTACTTCATAACCTTTTTTTAATAAAAACTCAGCTAAGTACGCTCCGTCTTGTCCTGTAATTCCTGAAATTAATGCTTTTTTCATGTTTTTTTCCTTACTTATATTGAAATTCGCTCCCATGAATCGGGAACAATGTCTGAATAATCATATGTATAATAACTATCTTTATAGTCCAGTTCTCTTCTATTCCATATAGATGGCGCAATAACTTTTTTGTCTTTGTTTGCATTAAGCCATGCTGCCCACCAACTAAAGCTAGAGTTGGCGATGATATTAACAGGGCATTTACTCATAAGATACATGTCTTGCCAACTGTTTTCCCCTGTATTCCAATCAACAAAGATTGCAGGCACATTTTGAAAATGCACATTTTCCTTTGCCCAAGCAATATCATTCGAAAAAACAATAAATAATTTAATTTTACTTGAATGTAAAGCGTGTGCTATTGCATTATTATAATAGTGTTCAGTGCACACAGCATGGCTTTTTCCATTTAGATAATCGCCACGACGTATATGTATGCTACATGTAAAAGTAGATTTTATTTTTTTATCTATTTCGCTCGTTTTTTTTGAAATAGGCTTTGAAAATCTAAAAATGTGTCTAATATCTTTTTCAATGTTTAAGAAATATTTTTCTGTTTGCCAATAGCCTTCTAAATAGATGTCGTTTTTGTTTTGCAGTAATTCCGGGGAATATTTAAAAACTGTATCGATGTAGTGTGTTTTTTTTGTAAAATATTTACGCAATATGCGATTAATGATGTTAGTTGGCAGGGTTGCAAGTTTTTGTATTTCTCTATTATTGGCTTCTTCAAATTTGATTGAAAACAAGTTTGCAAGTTCAAATCCATTATGAGTATAGTTTATTCCATTCCTTGTTAGAGATTTAGTATAGAGTGATGTGTCGAGTAAAACATTGTGCCCATAATTTTCAAGGCTTTTTGCAAAGGCGTATTGGAACATTTGGTTTCCAAGTCCACCTTGTATTTTTACTATTTTCATTGCTTTATACTATACTGTATTTGTCGAAACTTTGCAATAAGATATATTCCTAAGATGATTTTATGTTTCAAACAGAAAAGGGCTAGTTTACGAGGAATCGAAAAGTTTTTGTAGCTTGCCTTTTGTATAGATTCTCGTATTATGGGTTCTGAACATATTTGAATGTATACTTTTTTATTTTGAATATATGAATACGGATTTTTAGCATGAAATGTATGGCGAACAGATAAACTTAATATTGTGTGCACACAGCGTTCAAAAAACTTATTGAGAAAATCTTGGTTATTGTTTGCTTCTAATACATCGTTATAGAGGGCAAAAATGAATCTTTTGACATACTCTGCATATTGCTCATTAAATGCAGTTGAGGCTGTGTTTTCATCATATCGATAGTGGTAAAGTATATCTGGAATATACAAGGCTCTCGAAATCTTTTGAAAGATTCTTACATTGTATTCAACATCTTGGCCTCGAGGAAGTGTTTCATCTGAAAAAAGATTATTACGTATTAAAAAATCTCTTTGATACATTTTTCCCCATATAGTACCAACAGTGCTTGTAAGCTCAAGTGTTAAAAGCTGTAATCGTCTCAAACCATCTACAGTAGAAAAATCTATTCTGTTTTGCTCAAAGCTTCGCACTTCTGTAGTAACTCGCCCAAATTCTTTTTTGTAATTCCACATAATTACATTGGGGTACTCTGCATAGGTTTTAAAATATATCAGTGCTTCTTCAAGAGCAATTTTTGACATATCTGTATTAATCCAATCATCAGGATCTATAAAACATACCCAGGTACCCCTTGCAGCGCGTAAACCAGTATTCCGTGCATTTCCAACACCAGCATTTTTCTGGTGGATTACCGTGATACGCTTATCCATTTTAGAAAATGAGTCACAAAGTGTAGGGCAATTATCGGGAGAACCGTCATCAACTAGAACAACTTCAATATTTGTATGCGTTTGTTCAATAATACTTTGTACACATTGTGTAAGAAAATCTTCTGGTGTTTTGTAGATTGGAAGGATGAATGTTATATCGGGATTAATGAAACTCATATTATCAGTATACTACGAATTGTGCTAAAATGCAATAATCAACCTTACATAGCTAATTAACTAGCATTCGTAAATTTTGTCAATTGCTTTAAGTTCCTTAAATGTATCGATTTCAACTATATCATCAAAGCTAACATGGCGCACAGCAACTTTATAGCTGTCTTTACAAGCTCGAAGTGCTACTTCATCCCAGTAGCGCTCTTTTCCACCTGGTGAATTAAACACTGTCATTATATCTTTAGAAAGCTTTTTTCCGTCTTCTTTTGACCAGTAAGATATTCCAAACATATGATGCACATTTTCACCACCAACACAGAGTTCTGTAATAATTCCTTTTTTTGTCTTAAAACACCAGTCATCAGTTTTATCAACTGGGCAAGCCATGTAATTAGTTTGATACTCATACTTACGTATAATTTCTTTGTTGCTTAAAAGTAAATCTGATTCAAGAACATATGCGTTTTCAAGTAAATCTTTTACATACACAGTACTGGATATGTTGTTAGTTTCATTGTAAATAGGATTTTCAATAAATTTAATGTTAGGATACTTATGTAGTAGGGAGTCAAATTGATCTTTTAGGTACCCACGAACAATTATGATTTCCTCAATTTCAGCTTCAATTACTGCATCAAGAAGGGTTTCGATAATTTTTTTCCCATGAACTAGTATTAGGGGCTTTGGTGTGTTTAATGTTATAGGAACCATTCGGCTTCCAAACCCTGCAGCAATGAAAATTGCTTTTTTTACTCTGTATGGCTCCAGTGTAGACAAGGCTTTTTCAGTAAGTTTATACTTACCATTTTTTTCTAGAACTATTAAGGCACATTCTATGAGATCATTTAAAGTTTTATTTACTGTTCCAACTGAAATATTTAATTCGTTTGCTAATGAGCGTTGTGTAACTTTTACGTTTTTTTTACGGTTTATATGTGTTAAAACTTCAAATTTTAAAAATGTTAACTCCACTTATAACTTTCCTTTTACCATTGCTTTTTTTATTGAATATACCGCTAATTTTACAGCTATATTAACTATAAGTATTAACAATGATATAATCGCTGTAATTTGGACAAATATCTGAGAATCAAATTGTGGAATAAGTAGCGCAATTGGTGTTACTCGAATACTTGCTAAAAATGAAACTGCTGAAATTGTTACCATTGAATTTACAAATAAGTAGGAGTACAT
>CAYJPS010000063.1:0-13307 GCA_964372135.1 uncultured Treponemataceae bacterium
AAAGCTTTCTTGCTTCTTGCTTATCACTTTTAACAACAGCTCGCAAAAGTTCTTTTTCCTTATGATACGGATAGCTCGTATTTTCGTTTTCTGACTTTAGGCGCATGATAAATGGGGTAATCTGTCCTTGAATGAGTTCACTTTGTTGCACTTTAAGCATTCTTTCTACTGAGGAAGCATCATTTAAGAATGTAGACACCATAAATAAAAGTGAAGAAAGGGCATTTACTTTTTCGGGGTATGCTATTGGAACATCGTGTAATTCTTTTTCAATAATGTGAATAATGCTTTCGCTTAAGGACCACGTATCTCGTAAATCACATTGCACAAAGTCTTGTGCTTCTGTCATTAAAAATGGTCCAACGGTAATTTTTGCCTTTGTTCCTTCTACACCAATAATGGGAGACACAAAGCATGTTAATCCTAATGGGCAAAAGTAAATATATTTTCCCCCAAATCGCTCTGCAGATGTCATCCCGTATATGTGGGATTGTACGCAGTTTTCTTTTGGTTTTCCTGCAATGGTGCATAGTTTGCAAAAATCGCAGCTATATCCGCACGAATAGAGAATACTGCCTTTTGTGTCGGACACGGTACAACCAAGCCCAGTAGCTGTTGTAAATGTTTGAGCACAGTTTTCAATTAAGTGTGAATCAAAATCTATGTGCGTAGGTGGATTGGTTAAACTCATAGAAATAGTATACAATTTTTTGGTACTTTTGTAAAGAAAGTAGAAAAATTACCAAAAAAATATATTTTTTTCAAGTGTGATAGATACTATGCGCGTATTATAATGAAATATAAAACAAATAGTTCGCCATCCATGGCGAATCGTAACCGCGTTAGGGATTGTACGTAAAAATTGAGTCCATTCAATTTTTACTATCGAGTTTTTTGCATAGCAAAAAACATCGGACAATTGTTCGGCATCCATGCCGAATTGCTATCGCGTTAGGGATTGTAGTGGCCGCGTAGCGGTTCGCACTTGTAGGGAGCGTCGCCCTCGTCGCTCCATTACAGTGCGAATGAAACCACGAAAAGCCCGACCCGCCTTTGGCGGGGAACGCCCAGTGACTAACAGAATACAAAAGGAGTATCAAATGGAATTATTAGAAAACATTTCTGAGTTATTGCAAAAAGGAAAAGCAAAGGATGTAAAAGAACTTGTTCAGCAAGCAATTGATCAAGGAATCCCCGTAAAACAAATATTGGATGAAGGGCTTCTTTCAGGGATGTCAATTATTGGTGAAAAATTCAAGAACAATGAAGTTTTTGTGCCAGAAGTTTTGGTTGCAGCTCGAGCTATGAACATGGGTGCTTCTTTATTAAAGCCTCTTTTAGTAGATGCTGGTGTTGAAGCAAACGGTAAGGTGTGTATAGGGACTGTAAAAGGTGACCTTCATGATATTGGAAAAAATCTTGTTAAAATGATGATGGAAGGAAAGGGTCTTGAAGTTATTGATTTGGGTACTGATGTAACTCCTGAGCAATTTGTAGAAACAGCTATTAATGAAAAATGCGATATTATTGCATGTTCTGCCCTTCTTACAACTACTATGAATGTTATGAAGGATGTTGTTGAAAAAGCAGCCGAAGCTGGAATTAGAGATACAGTAAAAATTATGGTTGGTGGTGCACCTGTTACACAAAATTTCTGTGAACAAATTAATGCAGATGCTTACACACCTGATGCAGCAACAGCAGCAGATAAAGCTGTTGAAATTTGCAAAAGGAGTGCATAATTTATGTCTAAAGAGCTGATATTTAAGGCACTTCGTCATGAAAAACTAGAAAGGGCTCCTTGGGTACCTTTTGCGGGTGTTCATGCAGGTCTTTTGACTGGTTTTGACGCAACAAAGGTACTTACTGATGAAGAAGCTCTCGTAGAATCTTTGCTTGAGGTAAATCGTCTTTACAAGCCTGATGGGCAGCCGGTAGTATTTGACCTTCAACTTGAAGCAGAAATATTAGGATGTGATCTTGTGTGGACACATGATGGGCCTCCATCTGTATCAACGCATCCACTTGAAGAAACGATGACTGTTCCTTGTGAATGCAAACTTCCAACAAAAGATTCAGGTCGTCTTCCATTAGTTCTTTCAGCGATGAGAAGGATGAAGGAAGCTGTGGGAGAAACAACAGCTCTTTATGGGCTCATTTGTGGTCCATTTACGCTTGCTTCTCACTTACGTGGAAATGATATTTTCATGGATATGTATGATGATGAAGACTATGTAAAAGAATTGCTTGATTTTTGTGTAAAATGCGCAAACATCATGAGTGATTTATTTATTGAAGCTGGCATGGATGTTATAGCTGTTGTAGATCCTCTTGTTTCTCAAGTATCAACTGATCATTTTGAAGAGTTTTTATCGCTACCATTCACTGAGGTGTTTGATCATATTCGTGAGAAAAAGGCTTTTAGCTCATTTTTTGTATGTGGTAATGCTACAAGAAACATTGAAGCTATGTGTAAAACAAACTGCGATTCAATTTCTGTTGATGAAAATGTTGATGTAGTTGCTGCAAAAAAAATTACTGACCAGTACAATGTTGCAATTGGTGGAAATATTCCGTTAACTGCTGTTATGCTTCATGGGACACAGCAAGACAACATGAAGTACGCAGTTGATCTTTTAGACAAAATAGAAGATAAGACAAACTTCATTATTGCACCTGGTTGTGATATGCCGTATGCAACTCCAATTGAAAATACTATCGGTGTAGCTCAAGCTGCTCTTGAAACAGACATGGTTCGGGAAATGGTTAAAAACTATGTTTCAGAGGATTTAGACATTGATGTTGAACTTCCTGATTATAAAAGCTTATCGAAGCCATTACTTGAAGCTACTACACTTGATAGCGCAACCTGTGCTGCATGTACCTATATGTGGGGAGCTGCTGTTGACGCAAAAGACTATTTTGGCGACAAAATTGATGTTGTTGAGTACAAGTTTACAGAAAAAGAAAACATTGCACGTTTTAAGAAAATGGGAGTTACAAACTTACCTGCCATTTATATTAACGGTGAACTTGCTTTTTCTTCAATTATTCCTAGTAAGGAAGAGTTGAAAGCAGCTATAGAAAAATACTTGTAATAATTACGAATTACGAATTACGAATTACAAATACCTAATGGGGCGGGTAAAGCGAAGAAGAAGTTAACCACAGATTCGTATGGGGTGCATATTAGGGTAGGGATTAGGCAAACTTAGTAGATTACACAGATTACTGTTTCCTTTGTTTCCAATAAAATATCAACGCTCTGTAATCAATAAAAATCTGCGTAATCTGTGTAATCTGTGGATAGAAAGTATTATTAACGTTTAATGGTGCGGGTAAACTGTCATGAGATTTTTTTCTTGTGGCAGTTTTCTTTTAAGGTGACAAAATGGATTTATTTTTAATAACGGGTTTTTTGGGGGCGGGGAAAACGACCTTTTTAAAAAACTTTGTTAACCAGTTTAAACATAAAAAAATATTTCTCATTATAAACGAGTTTGGAAAAACGGGTGTTGATGGAACATTACTTGCTAACATTGGAGCGGTATTGCAAGAAATTAACAACGGTTCTATTTTTTGTGCTTGTAGGCTCGATAAATTTGAAGAAACACTTCATAATGCGATTGGGGAGAATCCGGACGTAATTCTTGTAGAAGCATCAGGGCTTTCTGACCCTGTAAGCGTAGAACGGGTTGTGACTAGGGACGAGTTTTCAAGTATACAGTATTGTGGAAGTGTTTGTATTGCAGATGCTGCTCGTTTAGAAAGCGTTATTGATACTGCAATTGTTTGTAAAAATCAAATAGCGGTTAGTTCTCTTGCCATAATAAATAAAATAGACTTAGTAGATGAATCAAAAATAGCTCAGTGTGAATCCATACTAAAAGACATTAATCCATTTATAACTATAGAAAAAACCAGTTTTGGTACTTTTGAAAGCGATTGGTTTTCGTTTATTGAACCTATGAGTAAGCGAACAAATATAGGTATTGATACAGACACTTTAGCAACAAAAATAGATATTACACTGCAAAAATCTCAAATAGTTTTTTTACCAGCATCGAGTAGTACTTTGAGTTTGGAAACATTGGAAAAGATGGTACAATCGGTTTCAAATGATACCTATCGTATGAAAGGTTTTGTTCGCTGCATTGAAGGAATGATGCTTGTTGATTCCGTTTCGGCTCAAATTGTTATAAAGCCTTGGAATGAAGTAGTAAGTGAAGATGATGAAAACAAACTGGTGTGTTTAGCGGGGCGTGGTATGCCTCTTCGAAAGACATTGCAAGAAACTAAAAAATGGTACTCAGAATATATACAAGCAGTTGAATAAAACACAAAGACAAAAAAGAAAACAGGGGAGAATTATGAGCGAGGAAATACTTATAAAAAAAATAGTCGACATGGGTGCTTTTAAAGCAAGCTTTATTGACGTTGCTAAAATGGAACTTTTAGAAGAGTTTAGAAAGTACTGTGAATCAAACTCATGTGGTAAGTATGGTAAAAGTTATATGTGCCCACCAGATGCAGGCGCAATTCATGATCTTATGAATACGCTTAAAACCTACAAAACAGCCCTTGTGTATCAAACGGTAACAGACCTTGAAGATTCATACGACTTTGAAGGCATGACTGAAGCTGGTAATAACGCAAACAAGCTTGCACAAAATTTTTCTGCTTGGTTAAAAGAAAACGGCTACCAAGATTTCTTACATTTGGGTTCTGGCGGGTGCAAGGTTTGTGAAACTTGTGGTAAAGAAGTAGATGTACCGTGTCGTTTCCCCGACAAAGCAATGGCTTCTCTTGAAACCTATGGTGTAAATGTGTCTCATCTTGCAACACTTGCTGGCATGAAATATATTAACGGCCAAGACACTGTTACGTATTTTTGCGGAGTATTTTTTAGGTAGGAAGATTTATTCAAACATCATGTATTCCATATACAAATCATTAAACTCAGGATTTGTTGCAAGGGCTATTTCTTTCGACTTGCTTGCAATTGCTTGTACGTGTTTTTTACTAGCGTTGTCAATAAGGTAATGTACGGCACCAAAGAGGGAGGTGTTTCCACAAGGCACAATTTTATGTTCTAGTTCTTTTGGTAACATACCTATTTCAATTGCTTTTTTATAATTGAGTTTATAGCCAAAGCCACCTGCAATATACACCGCATCTATTTCATCGTAGCTCGTGCCGTACTCGTTAATAAGTACTTCTAAACCGGCTCTCACAGCAGACTTCGCAAGTTGTATTTCGCGCACGTCTTTTGGTAAAAATGTAATATCACTTCCATCCGTAGTTTTAGCAATAACAAAACCATCTTCGCATATCTCATCGTCTAAACATCCAGTTTCGTCAAGTAATCCTTCTCTGAGTAATTCTGCAGCACATTCAACAACGGCGCTGCCACACAGTCCAATCGGCGCTGCTTCTTGAATTGTTTTATATGATACTTTTCCGTCTTCTATGTCAATTGCCGTGATTGCGCCTGCTATACTTCCTGTGCCACATGAAATGTTTCCACCTTCAAATGCAGGCCCTGCTGCCACAGAAGTGCATAGTATTTTATCTTTGTTTCCAATTGCCATTTCGCCGTTTGTTCCAAGGTCTATAAGAACAAACGTTTTTTCACTCTCGTGAAATTGTAGGGCGTTCATGCCTGATACAATGTCTGAGCCGACATAGGTTGAAACGCCTGGTAAAATTGTTACTATACAATCAAGCAAAGAAGAGTTAAAAACATCTTCGAATGATTTTTCTATTACACTAATGTTTACAGGTGTAAAAGGAAATACTCCTAATGTTTCACACGAAAAACCGCAAAGTAGGTGAGTCATGGTTGTGTTTGCTGCGATTGCCATTTTAAGTATTCTTTTTGAATTTATCTTTGTGGTTGAAAGTAATTTTTCTATACAGGTAATAATATCAAGTTGAATGCTTTTTCTAAGCTCTTCTTTTTTTCCTTCATTAGAAGCCATAATACGAGATATAACGTCTGAGCCATAAGCCCTTTGGTGATTCATTCTAGAAACGGTTTCTATACATGTTTTATTCTTTGTATCAATAAGTTGTACAGCAATTGTTGTTGTTCCAATATCTATTGCTAGTCCAAAGGTGCTATCAGAATTGACTGTTCCTTTGGGAAGTTCAAGGGAAGAAGAAGAAAGTACTTCAAAACTATCTTTATTCTTTGTAATTAATTCAATGTGCAAGTTGTCAATAGGTTTTATAAGGCAAGCAAGTCTATAACCCTTTTCTAACTCATGTTCAGAAAAGTACTGTTTGTCGGCACGTGTAACAGGTGCAAGGCCTTTTGTAATGCGTATTTTACATTTTCCACATTTTCCAACTCCGCCACAAGGGGCATCAACAAAATGATTTGTCCTTTGTAACGCACTTAATACAGTTTCATCTTTTTGAACTTCTATTGTGCTGTTTTCTGGTAAAATAGTTATTGTTGCCATATTTCCTCTCTTTATTTTTATCCACAGATTACACAGATTACACAGATTTTATATTAATGTTAATAACTGATTCTCTTATATTGCAAACTAGTTGTACCGAAATTAATCAATAGCCCTCTTTTATGGTTCGTTGCCTTTAAATAATTAATCACTTGTGCTACTTCTGTATTTGTATACTTTTGCAATGCTTTTAGCTCAACGATTATTGAGCCAAAACAAATAAAATCTGCTTTATAATATGTTTGAAGTTTTTCACCCTTGTAATAAATTGGAATTGTAACTTCCCGTTCATATTCTATTTTTTTTCTTATAAATTCTTTTTCTAATGCTTCTTGATATACTGCTTCTAAAAAACCACAGCCTAATTCACTGTGCACACTCATTGCAGCACCAATAATTTTGTAAGTTTCATTATCAATATTAGGCTCATCCATAATTATCCTCTCTACAATGCTAGGTTATAAATAAACTTCTAAGCTCTAGTAATAAATCACACAAAATCTGTGTAATCTGTGGATGTTCTACTCTCTTCCAGCTTTGCCCTCCACAATTGCAAATTATTAATTAACAACACATATTTGTGGGTAGCCAAACACTGGATGTATGTATGTTTCAAACTGAGCATTGTACACATCATTTAATATGTCGCTTTTAAAAATGTTTTCTGCAGTACCCGAAATTACTTGCTGTTCATTCTCTTTTAGTATTGGTACTGGCTTCATTAATACAATCCTATCGGCAAAGGCTGCAGCTGCATTTAAATCGTGTATAGCCATTATAACACAGGTATTTTTTGTATGCGCAATATCGCGAAGTTTTTTTAAGATTACATCTTGGCAGCCTATATCTAGGTTGGCTACAGGCTCATCAAGAAGAATAATGGGGCTTTGCTGCACAATGGAACGTGCTATTCTTACCCTTTGTAGTTCTCCCCCTGATAAACTGTGAATGCTTCTGTCTTTTAAATGCTCAATACTAATTTCACACATAGCCTTTTCTACAAGTTCTTTATCGCTTTTTGAATACCATTTTGACCACGATGTATGCGCAAATCTCCCTGACAAAATACATTCTTTTACTAGGAAGTCCCACACACTTTGTTCATTTTGGGTCATAAAAGAAATGTTTAATGCTATTTCTTGTCTCTTCATTCCATGAATGATTTTGTTGCCTATTGATACATTTCCTTTTGATTTTAGACCAGTGCGTTCAATCCCTGCTAAAAGGGCTAAAAAGGTAGACTTTCCACTCCCATTTGGCCCAATTATACATACAAATTCGCCTTGTTGTGCTTTAAATGAAATATCATGTAGTACTTTTTTTTCGCCATACCATGCGGATAGGTTTTCGGTATGCAGTATAGTATTAATCACCAATAAAACCCCGCTTTTTTTGAATAATTATAATAAAAAACGGCACTCCCATAAGAGCGGTTACAATGCCTACGGGAAGTTCTGAGGGGGCTGCAATTGTTCTTGCTAATGTGTCTGAAAGCACTAAGAGAATCGCACCCCAGAGCATTCCAAATACTAATACGCATTTATGAGTTTGTCCATATATTTTTCGGGCAATATGGGGTGCAATAAGGCCTACAAAACCTATAGTTCCTGCAACGCTTACTGCGCAGGCGCAGGCTAAAGATCCTGCAAGTAAGGTTAAAAGACGTGTTTTTTTTAAGTCCACTCCAAGCGATTGTGCGCTTTCTTCACCACTAGATAATACATCTAAAGGGCGAACGCAGAGTAGGAGTAAAACTACTGAAATAACTGCAGGTACAATAATTATTTTAATTTCGTCCCAGCCCCTGCCGTTAAAACTTCCTAATGTCCACACATATACTTGATGTAATTCTTGGTATCGCAAAAGAAGCAAAATCGAAACTATTGCAGATAAAAAGGCTGAAAGTGCTGTTCCAATTAAAAGCATCATTACAGTAGCATGAGAGCCTGATACTCTAAAGGATAGTATGTATACAAGAATGGCAGCGCCAAGAGCACCTAAAAATGCTAGTAAAACCACGGGGCTCAGTATAGTAAGGCTTAAAAATGAAAGTGGTAAAAATATTGATAAAACAGCACCAAGGGTTGCTCCAGAAGAAATTCCTACGAGCCCTGCATCGGCTAATGGATTTCTAAAAAAACCTTGAAAAACAGAACCTGCCCCTCCTAGAAGCATTCCACAAAGGGATGCTAAAAGCAGGCGAGGGAGGCGAATATGAAATACAATAATTTTTTCTATTTCGCCGCCATCTCTTGATAGGACACTTCGAAAATCAGTTTTTTCAGCACCGAAAAATAATCCCAAAAGTATTAGAATACACAGCACAAGAATTGTGCAAAGTGCACTGATGAGATAAAAAAACTTTGTTTTCTTTGAGTCGTTAAAAATCTTCATTGGGAAATAACTTCTTTGCAATAGTTTCAACTGCGAGTGCAGATCTCGGACCAGGGCGCGATGCTATATCTGAGTCAATAAAATACATATCCTCGTTTTTTACGGCAGTTAAGTTTATCCATCCGTCCCGCATGTGTAGCTCTTCAACACTGGTAATGGTATGAGTTGGAAAAAGTATTACATCAGGATTTCGCATTAAAATGGTTTCTTCACTTACAACAGGGTATGCTTGTGGAATATCGGCAAAAATATTAACTCCTCCTGCTTTTTCTATAACATCGCTAATATACGAGGAAGCTCCTGCACTCATAAAAGGCTCATTCCACACTTCCCAATACACCGATTTTTTTGGAAGACTTTGAATCACATTCGTTACATTTTGAATGTGCTCTTTCATGCTTAAAACAAGTGTTATTCCATTTTCTTTATTTCCAGTAAGGTTTGCAATTGCTTCAATTTCTGTGTAAATGGACTCAATGCTTTGTGCATTTGACTTGTATACTTGTATACCATATGATTCTAATGGTTTTTCTAAATAGTCATGCATTCCAGCTGTTGTATACACAAAATCGGGCTCTAAGGCAATGATGCTTTCTATGCTAAAAGCTTTGCCGTCAAATCCGCCTATTGATGGAATTGTAGCTACTTCTGCAGGATAATTACAAAAATCAGTTCTAGCTATAATGTTATCACCTGCACCTACTGCAAATAGAATTTCAGTTGCGGCAGGGGAGAGGGACACAATTTTTGTAGGCACTTCTCCCGATTCTAGTACTTCAGTGTTTCCCCCAGCAAACAGTAAGTTTCCACACAAGAGTAATATAAAAATCTGTGTAATCTGTGGATTAAAATAATTGTAAGTGTGCTTTGTTTTATTACATTTCATAACTAAACCCTATTTTAACATTTAGTTTCGGCATTGGATAGCCCTCTACTAAAAAATAATCTTCATTCAATATATTGTTAATCGAAGCAAAAGCTGCAAAATGTTCACCAATATTTTGGTTTACGGTTAGGTCAAGTAATACAAATGGGTCGAGAGGGGATGCATTTCCTTTTGAAGTATAGGTTGCAAAGCGTTCGCTTTCATAACTTCCGCTAAGCACAACATTCCCTGTTTTCCACGGTACTTCAACTGATGCATGTATTCTGTGTTCTGGCATGTACGGCATTCTGATATTTGTATAAAATGTATAACTACCTGTAAGAATATATGAAAGTAATAGAGAATACCCAACTGAAAATTGTATATGCTCTGAAAAATTACTGGTGAGCGCTATATCGCTACCCCAAATAAAAGCCTCTCCTATGTTTTGTGGAGACCATACGCCATGTATATTGGCCCAGTGAATTGAGTTTTTTGTTGCAGTTGCAAAAACTGATACATTTCCTGAAAATAAGTCAGGAATTGCGTATTCTACAATTAAATCTGCTCCAAAACCATCTTCATTTTTAAGGTCAGGATTACCCTGTCCGCCATCGCCTCCCCAATAGAGGTCGTTAAAGTTTGGAAACTTAAATACTCTAAACCAGTTGTTTTTTATTGCAAAGTTTTCACTTACCGTAAACAAAAGTCCCAATTTTGGAATAGGAACAATGCTATTTTCATTTATAAGAAGTTTAGTTGACGGAATAATTGAAATATTTTCGAGAGGATAGTATTCTAAGGTTGCACTTATACCCCCGTCATGCCCCTGCACAATGCCTGTATTTGTACTGTTTAAATGAGAAAATTTGTAATCTCCTGAAAACTTTACAAAAAGGTTATCTAGTGCGTACCAAGTCCATCTATTGGTAA
Source organism: uncultured Treponemataceae bacterium (assembly GCA_964372135.1). Lineage (GTDB taxonomy): Bacteria > Spirochaetota > Spirochaetia > Treponematales > Treponemataceae > CAYJFX01. Next base: position 10,660 of record CAYJPS010000063.1, read on the forward strand.
GTGTAAGTGTATTTAGTTTGTGCTCACTCGTTCCAAATGTTTGATTTTCTGATGCATGGTTTACAAAGGCTTCTGTATCAAGTACATCGGTAACAGCTTTTAGATCTAAAATTATAGATTCTCTAAAGTTTAAATCCTTTTGATTATTTATAACAGCAGAGGACATATCTGAAGGTATGTTTTTATCACCTGCATACACATTGCCTGAAAAAATAATTGAAGAATTATCCCGTAAGTTTTGTGTATACGTGGCGTTTAATCCAGCATCATACACTTCGTTTCCTGTTCTTAAGCGGTACCCATAATCATCTAAAAAAATAAACTCATTGGTTGCCCTAACACCGAACATATCTATTGCAATCGAACTATTTTCAAAGCCATAGCCAAGGTTAAGGGCTAGTTTTTGCCCATCAATAAGGGAAGTTGCAGCTTGTTGTGTAGGCTTGTATGTGTGGCGAGCAAGATAGGTTGTGGGTATATAGCTTGTGTTTTCTATTTGTGCTTTAAAACTTAGGCCTTCTGGCTTGTTTTTTACGGTAATAATATTTATAACACCGCCCATAGCACCAGACACATTATATTTAGAGTCCGAACCACCTTGAATAACTTCAATCCGTTCAATGGAAGCGACATCAATAGAAAAAATATCAAAGCCACCGTTTTGACTTGAGTTTACAGGAACACCGTTAATTAAAAATGCAACACGCCCAGATCCAAAACCGCGCATACTAACTCCAGACATGTTTCCATAAGCACCGTTTCTTGTAATACCAAGGCCTAAGCCCTTGTTTAAAACGGTAGCAAGGTCTGTTGCGTGTAGCTTTTCTATGTCGTCTTTGTTTATGCTTTCTATTGCTTGCGTTGTTTCAGGTGCACTTGCTGCAACGCTCAAGGTAATTTCGTAATCTTCTTGAGCGTTGACAAACGCAACCGTTACGCAAAAAATAGCAAGTAGTAATGCTTTTTTCACGATGGTAGGTTATTTTGTGTAATCGCCGTAGAAACCGAAGTAGCCATTGTCTACTGTAAAGGTTGAAATAGCTTCTTCTAAGCTATCAGTTTCTGTTTCCCCATCACTTTTGTAAGCGCTAGATAGTTGTATAGAATTAGTGGTTAATCCTTTCCAGTGATTTGCATAGTGCCTTCCTACAGTCTTTCCATATTGCCCACCATCTGTGATTTTCAATATTATATATCCATGCTCTGCATTTTCTAGAATATCTCCCTCTATAGTTCCTGCATATTGTACTGTTACTGTTCTATCTTCTGCAACATTTTGATAGGTTAGTGTGGTATCGGTTATAATGTATTGCTCTGTATAAGCAGGGTAATCAACTCCACCGTAGCTATATCCAGGCATTTCATTTTCCCATGTACCAATAATCGTTGCAGGTTTTTCCACATTAGGATCTTCACACCCAGTTAATCCAATTATTAATCCAAGTAAAACAAGTAGTTTTACACCATTCAAAAAACCTTTTTTGAATTCTTTCATCCTAGTTTCTCCTTAAAACCTAATCTCAGAGGTTTTGAAAAGTAGCTATTAAAAACAAGTATTCTGGCTTAAAGCTTCAGTCTAAGTATAAAACCTAGAACAACCAATTTCCCCACCTTCCCATCTTCTTTTAAAGCAACGCTTTAATAAAACAGTGGATTATAGGAAATTGTAACTAATTACAGCAGCGAGTCTGCGGAGGATTTTCACCTCACTTCCATGATTTTTAATATATTTGTAATAGTATGTAGCGTATTGCAAAGTGAAAATAGTAAAAAAAGCATAAAATTGGTAAAATTTTAACTTTTTTTATTGCATTGAAATTTACAGAATCTTGTGCATTGCAACACCTTTCCTAAAATAGAGTTTATATTGGTATGGAGTTATGCCATTGTATCGTTTAAATACTTTAATAAAATATGACGTATCGCTAAACTCTAGTTTTTCGCAAATATCATCAATTTCATAACCATCTTCTAGCATATCGCAAGCCTTATTAATTTTTTGCGCATTTACATATTTTTTTGGTGAGCAGCCAATGTAACGTTTAAAATAGCGACAAAACTCTGAATAGCTTCTATTGGAAAGCTGTGCAAGATCCGCTATATCTAATGGAGAAAAAAGATGCAAATGAATATGCTCTAAAATATTTCGTAGTGTTGAAGGCATTTTTCCCTCAACTGAATTTACTGAATGTGATGCAATGATAAGGGTACAAATCATTTTATAAAGCATATGTGAAACAGTATATAATTGGCTCGATTCTAAGACAATTTTTTCTGTAATATAATCTGAAATTTCTCGCATGCACTGGACAACTTCTTCGTTTTGAGGCTGTCTCATAACGTGAATATTTTTTCGTTGTAGGTCATTAAATATTTCTCTACTATTTGCTCCAAAGAACTCTATCCATAATAGTTCTAATCCATCCTTTGAAACACAGGAATACGTGTGCGCCATGCCAGGCCCTAAAATAAATAAATCGCCTTGTTTTAAATTGTATTTAAACTGGCCAACCGTAAGTTCTAATTCACCGTCAAGTATGTAATGGAGTACACAATAGCGATAATTTTCTCTTTCTATTTTCCAGTCAGGAAGACTTCTCACTTCGTCAAAACGTGATACGAGATAGTGGTTTAAAATAAAATCACTT
>CAYJPS010000064.1:0-13138 GCA_964372135.1 uncultured Treponemataceae bacterium
AAAATGACCAATCTTCGTGGTAGATTACATCATTATCTCTAATAAAGCGTAATAAATAATTGTTTTGGGCTTTCATAATTAAATATAAGTGCGTATGGGTCGCGATAAAAGGGGCTATACGTTTCGTTGCTCCACTCTTCATATTCGACCTCATCAATTGGCGCTAACGCTATAGTAAACTCAGAATACCCAAGCTCAGAAAAACCACTTAACTTTTCCATATCTTGTATGATGTCTTTAAACGTGTCATAGTGAATGAGTTGGTGTGCTTTTGGAACTTCATATTCAATCTTTTCACTTGTAGGTGTTATAGCAAACTCCTCTTTCATTATTGCCATAATATCATCGGTATCAATGAATCGCTGTAAAAGTTCTTTTTCAGCAGGTTCGGCCAGGTCGATTCTACCGGAATAATACTTTGTGAAAACCACCTTTGTAAGTTGTGCTGTATCATAGTTTGGTGTAAACGGTATTGCACATGTTGAGAACAAGGTAACACACAGTACAATTAAGAATAGTCTTATTACAAAAAGAAGTCTCATTTTCATAATGTATTTCCTTTTTTATTAAGGGTAAACAAAATGGTATTTTTTTTGTGTTCCCCGTGCATTGTATAGTTCTCAGTAGGAGTATTAAAATAATTTTCCAATGTTTGTAGAATTCCGTCTATTTCAAAGCCTGTTAGTTTTTTTTGTGTTGCGTATCTATGTGTGCCTGATTTGAGGGTTATGTCAAATTCTCTTTTAAGTTCGTTAGTAAAATGGCTTGCAGACAGCATTGCTTCCATAGACTCTGCACTAAGTGTTACCTCGCCGTCATCTAAAAAAGCAATTTCTGTTATGTTGTTTTCTTCAAATAAGTGTTCGAAAAAAATTGAACAGCCAGTAAATAAAACGTGAATACAGACAAGGACAAAAAATGTGTATACTTTTTTCATTTTTTTACTCCAATAAAAACTTCGCACTAGCGACGCACCATGGACTCGTTCTACTTGCCTGTTTCACTCCTTAGAGCAAGGAGCATAGCGAGCTATGACGCGAATCTGCAGTTTAATCAAAGATCCCATCTATACTTTTATTCTAGCACTCGTCTTTACACTTGTCAAGTGTTGACATAACCGTGTTAGTGAGTATAATAGAAATATGAAGAAAATTACATGCGTGCTTTTAACTGTTTTAGTGGTAATGATTTTTTCATCTTGCCAAACCATGATTTTGAATGCTGTAGGAGACTCCCTTTCGGGTGCCGATAAAAATGGTATTGCACCTAAAACAACATCAGATAATGATATGATGTCAGTTCTCACAGGCGAAGAAGACCCTATTTTAATGGGAGATTTTTTCCCGACAGCGCTTAAGCTATATGAAGTGATGCTTGCACAAAATCCTGAACATCAAGGACTAGCCACGATGACAGGGTCATTGTATGTAATGTATGCAAATGTTTTTGTACAAACAGACGCAGATATGTTAGGTGTAGAAGACTACTTGCTTCAAGTTTCTGAGCTAGAAAGAGCAAAACTGCACTACTTACGTGGGCGTGACTATGTTTTCCAGGCATTTGATGGGCGATACGAAGGTTTTTCAGATGCTCTTTTAAGCGCTGATAATGATAGAATTGCGGAAGCTTTGAACCAGCTTGAATTTACCGATGTAAATGCTGCTTATTGGTTGGGAGCTGGCTGGCTTGGTGCCTTTTCTGTAGATCCACTAGATACCTCTCTTTTACGAACACTCGCTGGTCCTGTTGCTTTGCTTGAAAGAGCTGCAGAACTAGATCCCGATTACTCAGATGGTGCAATATGGGATATTTTAACAGCTTTTTATGCTTCTGCGCCTGCTGAATTTGGTGGTAACTTAGAGAGAGCATATTACACAAGTGAAGAGGCTTTTAGAGTTTCTGGTGGAAAAACACCAGGCCCGTATGTAACATATGCTACTTCATTTTGCATACCACAACAGGACCTTGAAGGTTTTGAAGATTACTTGAAAAAAGCACTTGCAATTGACCCAGATGATAATCCATCTGCAAGACTTGCAACAATCATAACTCAGCAAAAAGCTGCTTGGCTTTTGGAAGATAAAGATGATTATTTTATAGTGTGGTAGTGTAGTGAAAAAAAAATTAAGGATGTATGTATGAACAAAAAAAGCATTTTATTGATGGTAGTATTTTTACTAGCTATGAGTGCCTTTGCACAAAAAATCACTGTTAAGATAGCCTCTGTAGCTCCTGCTCGCTCTCCATGGGATATAGAACAAAAAGCAATGGCAGCAGAATGGCTTGAAATAACAAACGGCCAAGTAGAGTTAAAGTTTTACAATTCTGGCTCTATGGGTGGTGAGTCTGGTGTTATCCAAAGGATGAAATCACTCAGGCCAGGACAAAGAAGCCCTGTTGATGGTGCGATATTTACTAATATTGGCTTGTATGAATTAACACCTGAATCCTACGCTCTTACACTTTGTGTTCCTTTTGTTTTTAGAAATCAAGATGAGCTTAGTTATGTATTAAACGAGCTAAATCCAGAAATAGAGTCGGCTGTTGAAGCAGAAGGTTTCCAAATGCTTGGTTGGTTTAATGTAGGTTGGGCAAATTTTTTCACTAAAGAAGAGGTTCGTACTCCGGATGAGTTAAAAGCATTGAGAATGGGATTTTCTGGCATTAATTCACCTGGCCTTATGAATGCTTTTAAAACCGCAAACTTTAATATGTATGATGTTGCTCCAGAGAAAATGATGCAGAGTATCCGAAGTTCAAACGGTGTAAAGGTTGTGTATTCTATTCCAATGTTTGCCTATGCAGCACAATATTATTCTGTGCTTCCATACACGCTGGATATTCCGCTTAATCCAATTATGTCAGCCTTTGTTATTTCTACAGAAACGTGGAACTCAATTCCAGATCAATATAAACCTGCACTATTAGAATCTATTCGACGAACAGAATCTAAGTTCATTTCCGTACAACAAGAATCAGACCGCGAGTATTTAGAAAAAATGGAAGAAGAAGGAAATACTCTTATAAAGCTATCAGATTCAGAAGTTGCATTGTGGGAAAAAACCTTGCGAGGTGATGCTGAAAAAATGGCTGGGATTCAAGGCTCTGTTATAGATGGGGATGTGTATAATAGAATCGTAGACTTGCTCGATGAATATAGGTCAAATAATGGTAACTAAGATACTTACTTTTTTTAAAAGGTTTGAAGCGGTAATCATAGTTGGCTTAATAATATTATTATGTGCTCTACCGTTTATACAACTTTTTTCCGAAAAAATGCTTGGACTTGTAATACCAGACATTGATGTAATGATGGTAAATCTAGTATTTTTGTTTGCTTGCTTTGCGTCTATGGTAACATGGCGTAATAACAAACATATATGTATTGCGACAGTAGATCAATTAGTAAAGGGCAAGGTTAAATTTGCAATTAACATTTTTAAGTCTCTAATTACACCTGCTATTTTAATTGCACTGTTTTTTGCAGCCTTTTCTGAGTTTTTTGTTTTATATTACCCTGAAGATACAATTTGGGGCATTCAATTACGCTTGATTTATGCATTTTTGCCGCTTTCGTATCTTGCTATGATTATAATGACAATTCGAAAAAAAGAGAATGCTATTTTTTCTATTCTTGGTATTGTTTTAGGATTTTGTATATCTTCTGGACAAATTGCGAATGTATTATATGCACTTTTTCAACCTGAAGATTTAACATTTTATGATACTATTTGGTATGGATGGATAGATTTTGCAACAGCATCGTTGGTACCATTAGTAATTGTATTGATCCTTTCTGCTTTTTTAGGAGTGCCACTTTTCTTGGTTTTAGCAGCTCTAGCCTATGTAGCTTTTACTGCAAGTAGTGCTGGTTATGATATTAGATTGATACCAGTAGGTACATATTCAATTCTTACCGATAAAAGTATTGCAGCAATTCCTTTATTTACAATTGCAGGGTATATTTTGTCTAAAGGAAGCGCTGGAAAACGATTGATTGATATCTTTGGAGCATGCTTTGGCTGGTTTAAAGGTGGCGTCATTGTTGCTACAGTACTTGTTGCAGCATTTTTTACCACTATGACAGGAATCTCAGGAGCAACTATTTTAGCACTTGGTGCTCTTCTTACATCAGTATTAGTTGGTGCAGGCTATTCAAAAGATAGAGCAGAATCTCTAGTAACATCTTCAGGAGCTATAGGATTACTGTTTCCACCGAGCTTGGCAATAATAATGTATGGAACGGTAAACTATTTTTCTGTAGATGTTTTTGCGCTTTTTAAGGGCGCTATACTGCCAGGGATTGTTCTTGCAGGGGCAATGGTTGGAGTAGGTATTTTTTATAGTAAGGATGCTGAAAAAATTCCATTTTCTAGTGAAAAGTTAGTTACATCACTTAAAAATGGTATTTTTGAAATATTACTTCCAGTGTGTATTATTGGTGGTTATTTCGGAGGCCTTTTTACACTTTTTCAAACAGCAGCATTTGCAGTGTTGTATACGTTTATTATTGGTGTATGGATTAGAAAAGACTTTACATTAAAAAAAGCTGTTTCTATTGTAATTGAGTCCCTTCCAACAACTGGCGGAGTGTTAGCAATATTCGGAGCTGCACGCGGACTTTCTGATTATATTTTATTTTCTGATATCCCATTCATTCTTTCTGACTTTGTGTTAACTCATATTGAGTCTAAAATTGTATTTTTACTTTTAGTGAATTTGGTATTAATTGTAGTTGGCTGTCTTATGGATATATATTCGGCTATACTTATAGTTTCGCCGTTATTAATTCCAATTGCAGATACATTTGGCATTCATCCTGTTCACATGGGCGTTATTTTTCTCATGAATATGCAATTAGGCTTTTTAACCCCTCCTGTCGGTATGGACTTGTTTATATCTTCGTACGCATTTGATAAACCAGTTGTGAAGGTGGTGAAGGGTATTCTTCCATTTTTACTCATTCAATTCCTAGTTGTGCTACTTGTAACCTATGTTCCGTGGTTTACAACAATACTTTTGTAAAGGAGAGTTGCAAAACAATTACATTGCATCTATATGCTCTGAAGAGTGTGTAGGTGCATAATTTTTATTATGACAGTTATATTTAAAAAAACTCTACTCTTGGTAGGCGTACTATTGTTAATCTTAGCATGTGGAAAACCGGAAGAGAAAAAAATAGACATAGATGAACCCATAATACCTCAGCTTACACAAACACAATTAGAGCATAATGCAATAGCTCAGTTTGTTTCAACTCTAAATAATGAACAAAAAATAACGCAGCTGTTTTTAGTTTCTGTTGATGGAACAAAATCGCATCTTTCAGCTACATTACATGAAACACCACCTGGAGGGTATGTTTTATTTTCAAGAAATACTGAGGATGGCGAAAAAAACATTATAACGCTTATTGGGGACACGATTGAGCATTATTCAAATAATAATGAAATTCTTCCTTATTTTTCAATAGATCAAGAAGGAGGCGTTGTTAATCGCTTACGTGGCGTCTCAAGTCCTTTACCCTCAGCGCAAACAGTATCTGCGAGATTAACACCAAGCGAAGCAAATGAACTATATACGTATGCTGCAATGCAGTTAGAAGCTTTAGGTATACATGTAAACTTAGGACCAATGGCAGAAGCGGGATATGCTTCTAATATGGAATTTACTGGAACTCGCAGTTATGGAAATAGAGAACAAACAGTGTTATATTCTCAAGCTTTTTTAAATGGGTTTAGAGAAAATGGCGTGTATTGCGTGGTAAAACACTTTCCAGGTAATACAAATGATGATCCTCATTATTATTTACCAAATCTTAAGGGTGATAAGCAGTCGATTCTTTCGTTATATGTTGATCCATTTTCTACGCTCGTTTCCGATGATGGTTTATTAATGAGCCATGTAATAGTTCCAGCATTCGATGAAGTAAACCCAGCATGTCTTTCTCCTATTATAATTGACGAACTTGTTAAATCACAACTGGGCTTTGATGGGTTACTTTTTTCAGATGATATACTTATGAATGCTTTATTAGAAAACGGCTATCCTCCTGATATAGCCATTTCTATGGCATTAAAAGCGGGTGTAAATGTATTAATGATTTCACACCCGGCATATTGGAATATAATACCAATTGTCGAAGACTTGATTATTAAAGATGCAAGTATTATGTCATATATTGACGCTTCAGTTTTTAAAATTATTGAAGCAAAAGTATCTATGGGCTTATATGAATTTGTACAATCTGCAGCTGAAGATTCAAATGAAATGCTTCTTTTACAAAAGGTGCCTATTGAATCAATGTACAATGTAGAAAACCAATTAAACGATTTTTATGAAGCAAAGGAGCTTGGAGATGCGTTTTATAATGAACACTGGAAATAATGATGAATAGTGAAATAACAACTGAATTGCCTGAAATTTTTTCGAGCGAAAGAATACTCTATAAAGATAATTACCTAGCGGTGTTCAACAAGGTAGCGGGTGAAATATCTGAAGCGTGGAATACCTCTTGTAAAGAGGAAAAACATCTCTATGTTACCGAATCATTTAAGAAGTGTTTAAATGACGAACATAGCGTTCCAGAGTTTTGCCAATGCTTTAATAGGCTTGATAGACCTGTTAGTGGTGCAAATATTCTCATTTTTGATAAAAATTTATTTGCTTTATTACAAAATCAATTTACCAATAATCAAAAGAATATAAAAAAAATGTATTGGGCTATTGTAGAAGGCATATATCCTACAATGGATGATGTTCAAATACTAGAGCACTTTTTGCGTTTTGATGCAAGAAAACAAAAAGCCTTTGTGTTTGATAAAGAAGAGCGAAAAACAAAGAAAGCTTCTCTTGCGTGGAAATCCCTAGGACATGGAGAAAACTATTCCTTCGTTGAAATAAAGCTCATAACAGGAAGGACTCATCAAATTCGTGCGCAACTAGCACATATTGGATTACATATAAAAGGTGATGTAAAATATGGTGCAAGACGACAAGACACCTTGCCTGGAATAAGACTTCATGCACATTCAATAGAGTTTATGCACCCAAAAACAAAAGAAATAGTTTCTGTTGTTGCCCCTCTACCAACTATAGACCCACTTTGGAATGCATTTCAGGATTGCTATTTATGAGCACACTACGAGCAAAGGAAGGGTTTGAAGAATACTATGCAACTATCTTTGGTGATAGATGGAAAACTCTTCAAGACTCTCTAGCTGAGGAGCCATCGTATATTGAATGGAAGGAATCTTCAGATGACGCATATTACCTTGATAGTGCAAGTGTTCGTGCAGCGTATTCCTTACCAGTTAATGGCGCAAAAAACATTCTTGATATGTGTGCTGCTCCTGGTGGAAAAAGCCTTGTGTTAGCTCATAGAATGGATAGAGATGCGCTTCTTTTATGCAATGAAAGATCTGCTAGTAGAAGAACTCGTTTGTCGCATGTACTGGATAACCATTTGCCAGAGGATATTCGAAAAAGAGTTAAAATTTCTGCAAATGACGGTTCTTTAATGTGTAAAAAAGAAGTAACTCAGTTTGATGCAATATTATTGGACGCCCCATGTTCGTCTGAAAGGCATGTACTTTTAGATGAAAAGTACCTCAATCAATGGTCATCAGCAAGAATAAAAAATCTCGCTATGGCTCAATGGTCATTATTATCATCAGCTTACAGACTATTAAAAGAGGGCGGCTACCTTTTATATGCAACATGTGCTTTGACCACAAGTGAGAATGATGATGTAATAAAAAAGCTTTTTAAAAAATTTGATACAGCAGAACTTGCTCCTGTTAACAATGAACTTGTGGAAAGAGAGTGTCGTTTTGCGCTTCCCAATTCTGAAAAAACAGAGTTTGGCTATCATGTTCTTCCTGATACACAACAGGGTGCAGGCCCATTGTATTATTCATTAATACATAAGAAAATATAAAGATTTCATACTAGACTTATTTATGATTATTGAGTATAATTCAGGACATATGAAAAACGAAGTACCTACAGAAAATAAAGCAGATATGATACAAGAAGTAATGTCTCTTGTATATACAATTTCTGATGTCGAAGATTTATTAAATACACTTTTAGTAGAAACACAAAAAATTTTTCGTTCAGATGCAGCATCGATTTATTTGCATGAAAATGGACGGTTAGCAATTAGGTATGCTCAGAATACACAATCAAACAATAGAATCTCTAATGTGCCTTTTACTCATTTTTCTTTTGAAGTGAATGAAAGATCCATTGCTGGTTATACCGTTACGAGCAGAAATATCATAAATGTGCCCGATGCATATAATATTCCAAAAGATAAACCATATGAGTTTAATAATCAAGTTGATTTTTTAACAAATTTTACCACAAAATCAATTTTATCTATACCACTTATTTCGATGACAGATGAAGTATTAGGTGTAATGCAAATAATTAATCCAAAGGATGAAAATAATGATGTACTTGCTTTTACACCAACTGACGAAATGTATGCGGAACAACTTTCAACAATTGCAACAACTACCTTGGAGAAATCTAAGCTCTCTCGGGCGATAAAACTGCAAAAAATAATGGAGTCAGAAAGAGTATTAAATTCAATACAAGACGTTGATATTCTTTTAGAAGCACTTTTAACAGAAGCTCGCTCAATTGTAAATGCTGATGCTGGATCAATTTATGTGTATGAAGATGGCAAATTGACTATAAAATATGCACAAAATGAAACTCAGCTAAGAAAAGTTGAAAATAGAAGAAAAATCCCTTTTTCCTCATTTTCTTTTGATGTAAATGAAAAATCAATTGCAGGCTATAGCGTTGTAAGTCGTAGTATCCTTAATATTCCAGATGTGTATCACTTGGCCGAGGATACGCCTTACAAGTTTAATAAAGACCCAGATATAAAAACAGGTTACACAACAAAGGCCGTATTAACAATTCCGCTTATAGCAGGATCAGATGAAATTTTGGGTGTCCTACAAATAATTAACCCTCTTAACCAGCAAGGTGAAGTTGTAGAGTTTGATACAGATGCAGAGTTTTACCTCCAGCATTTTGCTTTTAGTGCAACAAAGGCTCTTGAGAGAACAAGATTGACTCGTGCCATGGTTATGCGAATGATTCGTATGGCTGGGTTTCGTGATCCAAAAGAAACAGGATCTCATGTTAATAGGGTAGCGAGCTATTCTGTAGAAATTTATGACCAGTGGGCACATACGCGCAATATACCTGAGGAAGAACAAAATAAATTTAGAGATACATTGAAAATTGCAGCTATGCTTCATGATGTAGGAAAAGTAGGTATACCAGATACAATTCTTAAATTACCTCGAAAATTTACACCAGAGGAATATGATATTATTAGAACCCATACCTGTATAGGTGCTATGTTATTCGAAACCCTAGAGTCAAGCATTGATGACATGGCCTTAGATGTAGCATTGCATCATCATGAAAGATGGGATGGAGAAGGGTATCCTGGTAACATTAATGTAAAAAAAGCAGTTATGGGAAAAACAGAAACGATGCTTTTTGGAGAACCTATCTCGGGTGAATCTATACCATTAGCAGCACGCATAGTATCCCTTGCCGATGTGTATGATGCTTTATCTTCAAAAAGAGTGTACAAGGATGCGTGGGATCATGATGCTGTATTAAACGAAATACGTTCACAGTCAGGGAAACAATTTGACCCTGAAGTTGTAACCGCTTTTATGGAAATTTTACCAGATATTGATAGTATTTATCATTCTTTCCCAGAAGAATTGAGCTAATAGGAAAATTTATGTCATTAAAAAAAGGTCAGCTCGGAGCCGAGTTAATGCTCGTTGCTGTAGCAATAGTGTGGGGCGGCGGCTTTATTGCCACTGAATATGCAATAAATTCAAAGATGCCTAATACGCTCATATTAAGTATTCGCTTTATGCTGGCTTCTTTAGTTATGTTTATTTTTTCATTTAAAGATATTCTTTCTGTTGATAAAAAAACACTCTTTCATGGGATTATTGCAGGAATTTTTTTGTTCTTAGGCTTTTTTATTCAAATTGTGGGTCAAGCGCAAACAACTGTTTCAAATGCAGCATTTTTAACTGCAACAAATGTTGTTATGGTACCCTTTATTGTTTGGGGAATTTCAAAGCATCGTCCTAGAACAAAAACATTTGTCTTGGCAACAACAACCCTTGTTGGAATCGGAGTTTTAACATTAAACTTTAGTTCTGGCCTTTCGTTTAATATCGGGGATATTTCGGTATTGTTGTGTTCGTTAATGTTTGCCTTTCATATTTCATATTTAGGAATTTTTTCACCAGGCTTAAACACTAAAGTGCTGACATTTTTACAGCTTTTTACAGCTGGCGTAATTGCGACCCTACTTTTTTTCATTACAGATTATAGTGAAGTCACAAGAACCGCTCTGGTAAATGGCATTATACCAACCTTGTACTTAGCAATATTTTCAACCTTGTTTTGTTACTTTTTCCAAACAAAGTGTCAACAAATTGTTCCACCTGGAAGAGTAGGTATTATTCTTTGTACAGAAGGCTTCTTTGGCAGTTTGTTTTCAATATTGTTAGGCTTGGAGCCATTAAAAGCAACAGTAATTATCGGTGGAATAATTATTATCACTTCTGTCATGTTATCGGAAATAGATATTAGCTTTAAGAAAAAGGCAAAATGATTTAAGAATTTTGTATCATCCTTAAACGTTTTTGTAGTTCGCGGTCAAGCATATTTGCAAAAATGTTTAAATCCTTTTTTGAATAGCTCTGCGTTTTCATTTCTGGAATGCCATTTTGTATAAGCTCAAGATTGAAATTTCTAAATGATAAGCTTTCACGAATATTTTCGCTCGTATATACTTTTCCTCTATCACTTAATACAACAATATTTTTTTCTACTAATCTTGAGGCTAAAGGTACGTCTCTGGTAATAGCCATGTCATATTCACCAATATGCTCAACAATGTAATTATCTGCAGCATCTGCAGTGCTATCTGAAACTACCATAATAAATAAATCTGATTTTTCTATAGGTATTGGGCGGTTTGCAACAAAAATTGTTTTTATATTGAGACGTTTTGAAAATCGAATAATTAATTCACGAACACCAATCGGACATGAATCAGCATCAACCCACAGCGTAAAGGTCACGATAAAATCCTATCAATATCTTGAATCATTTTTAATGTGATTTTTTCTGCTTCATGAACATCTGGCGAATTATTGTTTTCACTCGTGTTGTTGTTTGAGCCAAGCATTTTCTTTACATCTTCAGCTTTTGCCCTATCCTTAAAAAGTTCATCACAAATCATAATACCGCTTAATATGGCTATTTTCACTGGGTCTGAGTTATTTGCCATCAAACGGACTTCTTTTGTTACTTGAGTGTAGTGTGAGAGTAGGCTTTCTAGGTGTTTGTTATCTTCTTTTGCTTCAATACTAAAAGATGCACCAAGCAAATCTATATTTAATTTTCCCATAATGCTGCTTATTAAAAAATATCCAATTGACTAGAATCATCATTTGCGTCATCATCTGAAGTACTTGTATCATCGCCTAGTTCAATATCTGCCAATGGATCTTCAACACTGTTTATACTTTCAGTATAATACTCCGTTTCTACTTCTTCATTGCTTTCCGTAGAAATGTGCTCTTGCTTTGGAGCGTCAAATGATTCTTGATTATGACTTCTTTGTTGTTCTTGTTGTAAAGGAGGAGTATCCTGAGCTTGGCGAACAGTATCTTCAACAGTATTCAGCTTATCAAGCACACTTAAAATACCTTGTTCAATTTTCTCTTCGTCTTTTTCAAAGCGTTCACATTGTTCCTTTAAAAGTTTAATTTCAACTTTTAAATCATCATTTTCTGCTTCTAACTTTGAGTTTTCATTTTGGAGTTCAACAATTTTTACTAGAGCATGTTCTACTTTTTGCTCCAATAACTTTATTTGTTCTAATGAAATCATTTGTCCCCCTTGTACATATATAAAAAAATAAGGGAGTAACTAATTTTATATTTGAAAATAAAATCAGTTATTCCCTTTATCAGTGTTTAGCGAACATTAAACAATATTAGTTTATTGCTTTTTTTGCTGCTTCTACAACTGCTGTAAATGCAGTTGGATCTTCAATAGCCATGTTAGACAATGCTTTTCGGTTAATAATAATACCAGCCTTGTTTAGACCATCGATAAAGCGTGAATAACTGATTCCTTGGTCACGAACAGCTGCATTAAGACGAGTAATCCATAATGAACGCATATCGCCTTTTTTATCTCTTCGTCCTACATAAGAGTCAGATAATGCTGCTGTTACAGCATCTTTTGCAGCTTTAAAGTTTGTGCTTCTTCTTCCACGAAACCCTTTCGCTAATTTTAAAATTTTCTTACGTCTGTTAAGACGCTTGCTTCCGTCTATTGCTCTTGCCATTTTTTCTCCTATAAAAAGTCAAAGAAAAAGCATCAGCTTTTGAACTTGACTTTTTTCACGCCGTTTATACTGTTTAAGAAACGGCATACTATGCTGAGTTTGCAACGCAAACTTCCAAATGAATGAAGAGGCACTGTTTGTGCCGATACATTCATTATTTCTCCTAGTTTAGCCGTAAGGCAACATTTGCTTTCTGATTTTTTTAGAATCTGCTTCACTTAATATACCTGAAGCACGTAGTTGTCTTTTACGTTTTTGTGCTTTTTTTGTCAAAATATGGCGAAGATTCATTTTCTTGTACTTTACTTTGCCGGTTGCTGTCAGCGAAAAGCGTTTTGCAGCGCTTCTTTTTGATTTCATTTTTGGCATGCGTTTTACCTCGTTATTTTTTTACCTTTGAATTGAGAATCATAGACATAAAACGACCTTCCATTGCTGGTGGTTTTTCTATTGCATATGTATCTTCATCAAGGCGTTTTAGTGCTTCCTTAAGAACATCAAAACCTAGTTCTGTGTGGGCAAGCTCTCTTCCCCTAAAACGTATGGTTACTTTTACTTTGTTCCCTTCATTTAGGAATTCTTGTACATGTTTCGATTTAAAGTCTAAGTCTCCGGACCCGATTTTAGGTTGCATACGGATTTCTTTTAGCTTTAGCAACTTTTGTTTTTTCTTGGAATCGCGTAATTTCTTTTCCATGTCAAAACGGTATTTGC